>JBHHZW010000038.1:0-11295 GCA_046758305.1 Bacteroidota bacterium
GGGGTTTTTTCGTAGACCTGTCGCACCCAGAAGAGATAACCAAAGGGATAGCGCGGTTGCTGAATGTGAAAGCGCTCCTGTTCAAAAAGATGTCTGGAGGCATAGATGAACCGGTAATAGAGACTGTCAGGTAAAATGATCTCGGCGATACAGTTAACTTGGTAACTGCGATAGAGCGGGCCAGCGTCGGTGAAATGCAGGGTGACGAAAGGGTTCTTGCAAATATTGCCGAAGGTTTTGCCGGTGAAAATCTCTAGTAAGCCGAAGCAGCGGCGATCGATGTCCTCCACGCGCCGGTAAAAGTTTTTCACCACTTCGATGCGTTCCGCTCGGCTTTCTTCCAGCGGCATAGTTTTACTGCGAGCCATGCAGTCTTCATACTGCTCGACGTATTGGTGCAAAACCGATAGCTTAGGGACAAAGCCGGTACCCTTGTTCGAGGTGTGGATCGAAAAAGGCTCGTTATCGCTCATCGTGGCAACAACCGGCAGATGCGCACCAAAGGTGACGGGATGTTTGCCGCGCGCCATCTGATCAAATATCGATTCGCGCGCCTGCAGCTGCCACTCCATAAATTCGTCGGGCAACTGCTGAGATCGAAATCGCAGGACTCCTCCGTTGCGGTGAAATTCGATCTCTCCGGCCACGACCTTCATGTTTTGATTTATGGTCGGATTCGGTTCCATCGTTTGCCCTCCGGTAGGGTTCTATTGAAGCATTGCAATACGAGGGATGAGCGTTGCCTCGCTATGCGGAGCAGATCTCGCACCGCATCCTTGGATATTTTTGATAGTCGGAGCACTCCGAATCCCTATTTTCAACAATACCCGTTAGTCCAACCTCTCCGGCTTGCGGGGTTCGACACCAGCCGTTTCGTATTCCGCCATGATAATTTTCCAAATCTCCTCATCGGAGAGCTCGTCTTTCCAGGCGGGCATGGAGGAGTCCCACGGGCTGGCTTCAGGTGGAAGTCCCGGGCCACCTTCTTTGATGCGCCAAAAAGCATAGGCCTCCACCACGGTTGCGATCGTCCCTGGATCTCTGAAGTTTGCAGGCTTCAGCCGGAACCCTGGCGCCATTGGACCGTCACCATCAGCTTTCGTTCCGTGACAGGGACGACAATTGATCTGATAAAGAACCCTTCCCTCTTTAATGTACCTGGCCTTGGTTTCAGCGTCCACGGTTTGGAAGGGATTTTCAGGTTTCTCATAGCTGCCAGGAATGGTCGGATGTTGAATGCGCAGCAGCGTGGGCGTTCTGATACTCGGAGAAGTCTGGTCATACACGAACCAACCTGCCAGCAGCGGCAAAGCCGCAAGGATCGACATCCTGATGACATCGTTTGTAGAATAGGGTACAGTCTTGTCTTTCTTACTTCCTTCCAAAAATTGCCCCACCGGTCGGGCGAATTCTCTTAATCTTTCGTCGTCGGTGGATATGTGGATGAGTACACCGATTATCGCCAACGACATGAACATTACCATCAGGGCTGATGGCACGGGCAGCGGGTTTTCAGTTCCGGCAATGAACATTGAAAGGTAGGGAAAGAGATAATTCAGAAACAGATAGACCACTGCCAGCGAAATAGCAGTTGACCAAAACAGTGGAATTTTCTTATGATGCATCTTGAGCGCTCAAGTTATCTTTCATTACTTCCAATCAAGCCGAATGACTCCTGTCAGGGAACACATCCCGCTCGGACGGGATTAGTTTTGCCAATATGCCGCAGGCAACTCCCACCGGGCCGCCTAGGCTATCTATTTCAGCGTCATCAAGTACGCAAGAATATCATGAAACTGTTGCATCGTCAGCAAATGCGCTAAGTTGCCGGGCATCATGGAAGTGCTTTGAGGCGCGAGAGTCTTGATTTCGCTTTTTGCTATAGTTACTTCGACAATTTCGCCGTCCTGCCTTTTCTTTATCGTAATCGAGTTCTCATCCTCTCTCACCGGAATACCATCAAGATAAACGCCCGCATTGGTAATGATTAATACCTGCTCGAAGCCACTGGCGATTTCAGCGCTCGGATCCAGAATTGACGTGACAATAAATTGCGGGGTTCGAGTACCGGCAATATGGGAGAGCTCGGGTCCAACCTGGCCGCCTCTTGCCGTGCCGATACTGTCAACCACGGCGTGGCACTGCCCGCAACCCGCAACACTTTCCGGATCAAAGAAAATATATTCACCTTCCTCGACATCGCCGACAAGATAAGGTTCCCAAGGCGTCGCAGGTTCTGCAGAGGCGCGGAGAATTTTGTCCGGCAATTTGATCACCGAAACGTCTACTTCCCCTCCCAGACTCTGTAGGTAAGAAATGCTGGCTTGAATCTCTTCCGGCTTCAGAGCAATTGGCGGTTCATAAACCCTCGGCATCTCGTTTTTGTAGTTGGCAACCACATAGGCGGACGGTTCAGCAATCGATTCAATGAGATACTCAGTCGCTGACAACTTTTTGCCATTCTGAGCTGCTCTCTCCGCAGCTCTTTCATGCGCTCGTGTGCCCATGTTGCCAAGATCCGGACACCGTACAGCGCTACCCTGGTTGCCAATTCGATGACAGGTTCCACACTTCCCTTTGCCCCAAAAGATAGCTTCTCCCGCTTCCGGATTCACGCCAACAGCAGACGCGGGGGCAGCCCTCTGACCAGATATACGTGTGAGAGCTTCCCCAATGAAAACGAAAAAGCCGATTAGGAAAAGCGCAAAGACGACGATTTTCGAGTAGGTCTTGAACATGGCTCAGAGAATCTAGTAAATTCACCCAAAGATTTGCGTCGCTCGCTTATGGCAAATCGAGCGATGGATTGCTGGGTTGCTGTATGCACATCATGTTGTGCTTCCAAATCTACAATGCACCAACACTCCGTCAATCCAGTACTTCAAAACTTCAGCTAAATTATCACTCATTGGTGATAGGGATTTTGTTAAACGGGTTCTGCAATTTCCGCGACTTTCTCTTCGCTGGTCTGCTTTTTCTCTCCCAGGGCACTTAGCCAAAAAACGAACGTCACCAGGCCCAGAAATAGAATGACAATCAGTGCCACCACCTTCGACATGTAAGCCATATCGGGAGTGAAAGCCCACGATGAAGTGTCCCGTAAAACACCGTAGACGTGCCAGTCCTCCCGCAATCCAGAGCGAATGAAGCCCATGAGCCCCATGAGCATGACAATGCTCACGCACAACGAGATAAGTGAGTATTGTGCTCGCACAGGTATTTTCCCCCACATGATATTTCCCACCTGACTAGCTTTCAAGAAAAGCAAAACGTCGATTGTGGCGCCAAAGACAAGGCAACTCAGCACCAGCAGCACCTGGCAAACGGCAATATCTCTCAGAAAAGCATTGGCCTCGGTCATCACCACGAACCCGTAGACACCGAGCACGAAGACTGAGCTGAGCACGGTGATGGCGAAGAGCAGCGCCTGGCCAAGGATGCCTCTATTCTTGAACATCAACAGCCCGGACACGCCTATGGTTGCCATCTGCACAGCGACGAGCATAGCAGGAAGGACGAAATACTTGCTTTTTTCTGGCGCCAGATCAAGTGTTGCAGGATCGAGCATGAATAATGAATGGGCGTACACGCCAAGAAGCACAATGCATGACGCACCGATGAGCACGAGCACGAATTTTGCAGTCTTACTCTGTACAGAAAATTGGACGGTGTCACCTTTGTTGGCACGGCGATATAGCAAGAAGCTAAAGAAGGTCGACAGGATGATGAAATTGACCGCAGCATTCTTTGCGGACATCAATCCAAGGTATTTCAGCACCGGATGATACTGTCCTCCCATTTGCATCTGTTCTTCGGCACTGAGCGGTAAATTGTGCGGCGTTAGCCAAACCGCGAAGCAGACGAGCAAAATGATATTCAGATATTTGATGTATCCGATGTACCGCTGGGATCCTGGAATGCGCGACATGCCGGTCCACAAGTAGTAGTTAGCCCCAACAAAAAGCATCCCAATGAGAATGGCTTGTATGATAAACGTCCACGAGAACGTACCGCCCATCATGTTGTTGCCCATCACAGCGCTAAAGCTATAAATTTCCCGGCCGAGCCAATAGCCGGCAAAAGGCAGAGGAATAAGTGCAGCAACCCCTATGAAATTCCCGACGTACCCCATCCAGTCATAATGTTCTCGATCTTCCTGTGTTTCCGCCCTGAGGAACTTGATCGCAGCATAAGCGCCCACAATAAACCCGCCAAAACAGACGTTGGCAATTAACCTGTGCACATTGATGGGAGTCCAGAGCGGATTCGCAAAAGCTTCGCCCAGACTGACCAGTTTACCGGTTTCCGCCTCAACACCAGCCGGGCTCATCGTAAAGGTCACCCAAGAGTTGGCAATAAACATTAGAGCCGTGCCCATGACATTGAGCAGGACGCCCAATGATATGTGGAGCCATTTCCGGTTTTGCAGTCTCTCCCACGAATAGTAGTAGAGATACAAACTAAAGGCTTCCCCGAAGAACAACAGAGCATAAACATACATGGTGCTGTGGAAGATGCCGGTCATGTAACCCATAAAGTTCGGATAGAGACCAAACAGCGTAAACGCCAGGAGAGCTCCGAGCGCAGCGGTGGTAGAAAAAGCAGCGGCAAGAAGCTTGGTAAATTCGTGCGCCAGACGATCGTATCTCCTATCCTTAGTTCGGACGCCGATAATCTCGACAATGACCGCAAAGATGGGCACACCGAGCACAAAGGCCGCGAACATCAAATGCAGCTCTGCGACGATCCAGACAACGACACGAGAATCAAGGCCAAAGAAAGAGCGATAGTCCTGCGGTTGTGCCTCTACACTTTGCGCAAATGCCTCGCCCGCTACCACGAGAAGAAGTAAGGACAATGCAAAAGTACAAATGACATATTTCAACCTTGTTCGATCAACGGCTTGAATAATTTCGATCATTTGTTTCATCTGCTTAATGCGAGAATAATCGAGAAACTCTCTAGCCATTACTTTGCAGCGAACTCCACATTAACCCGGCTCGCGGTCTTGGGTTTGACCGTCACTTTTTTCTCTTGCATGCCCAACGCTTCATGCCAAAACTGCACCAAGTAGGTTCCAGGTGGCACATTGGTCATTTCGAACTTACCAGTGTCGTCCGTGCGGGCGTAATAAGGATGTGCCTTAACGATAATCCACGCGCTCATCCAATTGTGGACATCACACCCCACCTTGATGATCTCAGGGTTCGCAAACGATACTTTTAATTTTTTTACGGCCTTGGGTTGGGCCAAGTTGATGGGACGATTCTTAATGCCGTAGGTATGAAAATTGTGCAGGATGCCATCGTTGTTCAAAATTTCAAGCTTGCTGCCAGCAGCAACCAATTGTACATGCGGCCGAAACACACAACCGCTCTGATCGATTGCTGGACGCTTTCCCGATATTTCCAGTTTCGCACCTTTTGTAATGTCTACGATTGACACAACGACATTTTTCAGTCCGCCCGTCCCCTTTGAAACCAGAATCTCCTCTGAAAATACCGGCTGCTTTGCGCACACTTCCTTATTTTTTGTTATCGTGAGCTTTTTCTGTCCTGGAGCCTTGCCGACAAATTTCACTACACCAGTGATTGTACCACCGTCATTGACTTCTATCACCTGATATTTTGCCCTTTGCTGAGCACGGCATTCTGCCCCCAGCAGAGCGATTCCAAGAACGACCACTAGACAGGTTTTCATTTTCTTCCGTTTCTATTTCTATTGATTTGTTTTAGCTTCATTTACAGCCTTCGCCATTGCAGCCAAGCCGTGCCAATAAGCAGGAGGCTCATAACGATGAGGGATGCAAGCTGCAAAGGTGATCCGGACTCGACTAGATCACCTACCGTCACGGATGCCGTACCCTCAGTTGTGTCCTGAACAGCCGGCGTACGAGATAAACTGCGCAAGTACGTGACCATTCCCTCAATTCTTTCTCGTCCCAAAGTCTTTCCCCACGGCGGGCAGAGATTTGATTTGCCAATTGACGCAGTTCCTCCACTAATTGAGGCAACAAGCTCCTCATCCGTTCTCGTATTCATATACTTTGCCTCCGTCAGGTCGCGCGGACGCGGCTGCAAATCAAGACTGAAATAGCGGCCGTCTCCTTGGGCGGTTTCGCCGTGGCAGGGTGCGCAGTAATGTTGAAAAGTTGTCTCCGGCCGCAGCAGAAAACTGCCTTTTTCGCCGGGCTCTTCGATCTCCTGGCCTTGCACGACACCAGCCATCAAGAGGCAGAAAACGCTTCCTGCCATTGAGGCCAGAATCAGATTACAACCAATCTTGGCTTTGCCAGGTAGCATTGACTCAGGGTGAGAGTTACTATTGTTTTCTCCGGGACATTAGAAAATATGTTAAAGCCAAAGCTTCCTCATCTGAAAGACCGTAGTTAGGCTCAGGAGAAAATGGCACTGCGCGGTTCGGATGTTTGAGATGAAAGAAGATATATTCCGGCTCCAATCTGTCTCCAACGGTCGTCAAATCCGGACCAACTGCACCCCCCTCTCCCTGGATAGCGTGGCAGGCATGGCAGCCTTTGCCGCTGTAGATTTTTTCTCCGGCTTCAATCTTACTGCGCGTTGGGTTAGCATTGATGGTCACTTCAAGATTCATATCAGCCCGCAAAAAATTCTCTTCGATGAAGCGAGCGGCTGTTTCTGCTTCCTGCTCAGTCAAATTAAATCTTGGCATCTGCTGGGAAAGTGGGCGAATGATGTCAGGGGCAGCAAGGAAATCTGTGATCCAGCCAAATTTCAGCTTGCTTCCCTCGAACGTCAGTTCTGGTGCATAGTCACCGCCCTTGCCGGCGATAGTATGACAGGTCAAGCATCTGACATCATTCAACAAACCGAAGAAGCCTCCGGAGGGCTCATCTTCTCGCTTTGCCACTGGCATCATCTCTCTGATGCCTTTGACGTCATGGCACAAAATGCAGCGGCTTAACTCGATAGTGCGCTTTCCGAATGCAATTTGGTCAACGTCCAAGGACGGAGATATTTCGTCGATGTTCTCCTGCTCCTCCTCGTAGGGGAGAAACGGGTCAGCGTATGTCAAGTACACAGCAAGATCCTTTATTAGATCGTCAGACAACCGGTAGCGAGGCATGAATGTCTCGGGGAAATAGGACTGCGGTTCCTTGATCCATTGGAAGACCCAATCCCGCTTCACCTTGCCGGCGATTTTGCTTAGCGATTTACCAACGCGCACATTCACGAATCCGCCCCGGCCTTCCACCATGTGGCAGATAGTACAGCGTGATCGTCGCCAAACCTTTTCCCCTCCGGAAATGGCCAGATCAAGCTGTACCCAATCTTCATCGCTCCAATCCTCCTCGTCCTTCAGCAGGTAAGCGTTCCAGCTTACTTTGGGAAACATCGTGTCTGCAATGCTGGTGAGATAACTGATGATTGCCCGTATCTCAGCGTCTTCGAGTTGGAGATTGGGCATCTGTGCGGTGGGGTCGTGGCTCTTGGGATTTTTCAACCATTGGTAGAGCCAGCGCTGGTTGACTTTGTGCACAATGTTGGTCAACGGTGGACCGTTTTTAGGGCGCAAGTACGGATCATGAAGCTGCTTCAGAACTGTGTCGGCATCCTCTGCAATGGTGAATGATAAAACGGGTAATAATACCACTGACAGAGGCAAAAGTGAAAAAAGTAGGAGTCTTTTTCTATCGTGTTTCACGTTATTTACCAATTTTGTTGACTTTCAAGGGTAGCATGACCACAATTAGAGAATGTGTGAACGATCTCGCTATTTGGTTAGATTTTTCGTTTCTGCATTCATTATGATGCGTCTCCTCACCAACATACACAAGGGAGCAAAATAAGAAAATGAACCGAATATCAAGCGGACTCGACTGCAGCTCGTGCGTCCACACGCTGAGTTATTCCCGCCGCCCGGCGGACTTTGCGTATGAGCCAAAGTTGCAGGTTGATCGTGACAAGAATCCCCAAGAAAGCGTAAAGATAAACCTGCGTGGCTCTGGAAGTCTCCAGAGTCAGATAGTACCACGAGGACAACGATTTCCTCAAACCAATCTCTTGGTTGGCACCATCCCAGGCACTGAACGCAATGGGAATCAACTTGCCTTTTTCAAATTGCGTATCGACCGAGCGTTCCCTCGTCCAAAGCGGCCTCCGCAATACAACTCGCCATCTGCCGTCTTTCCAGGTTGCCTTTGCGTTAACCTGTTGGCTGATATCTGGCTGTATCTTAACCGATTCGAATCCAGTGGCAACCAGCTCGGTGGCTAGTGAATCGCGCCCGGCTTCCCATTGCCAGAGGTTTACGCTTTTGCCAGGCTGGCCCATGAAGAAGTACGGCTTGGCCGGACCCTCAGGAATCTTTGTTGGAAATTGCAGCGCAACCGCATCTTGAAACACGCCCTCCCGTGTTTCGGTGCGATCGTCCCACTCTAGGAAAAAAGCAATTTCGCCCTCGTTGTAGTAAGACTTGACCTCGAGCAAATCAATATTATGATTGACCAGGCGCGGCCGGTTAATGACCTGACCGCTGAGAGCAATGGCAAATCCCTCCACCTCTTCCCAGCGGCGGTCGTCCGGATCAATAGGAAGTTCTCCTGATACGTACCGTGATTTCAAAACCACCTTGGCCGTTCCTTTGCGTTCCGATTGCAGAGATTTGACATAGGCGGCAAGATACCAGCGCTCTTCGGGGGTCATGTAGCCGGCATAGGAATCCATTGGCGTTCCAGCCAGCCCGGTAGAAATCGTTCGGTAGATGTCTTCGGTTGAATTCCCTCCCTTGTATCGATCTGCTCGGATGAGATTTCTTGCGTCAAAGGCCAAGTTCCACACCGATCGCATGGTGACGGTGATTGGTCCATCGCCCTTGCCCTCTTCTCCATGACACAGGAAGCATTTCATTTGCCGGTAAAGCTCTTTACCTCTGGCCTTGGCTTTTGTGCCAACAGATACGCTCTTGCGGAGGTTGATCGGCTGAGGCGTCTCCTTCTCGAACCGCTGCGAGAAAGTCTTGATGTAGCGTACCAATTGCCATCCCTGCTTCTCCGACAAAATGTCCCAGCCTTCCATAGCCGTTCCCGGAAGACCGTCGGTAATCGCATCAAATAGGTCCTGATCGGTAGGCAGGCTGCCTCTGGGAGTCGAGCGAATCTTGAATTGTGCCGAGGTGAAGTCACGCGGTGTGGGATCAAGAAACGGGGCAACCGGCCCATCGCCTCGACCTTCGGTGCCGTGGCAATGGGCACATCTTTTTTCGTACAGAATTCGTCCGGCCTGGAGATCTTGTGTCGCCTCAACAGACCCTGCCGCTGTTCGTCCGCGGTTTTCTCGTTGCGCCAGGACGCTCGCAGATGTCGTGAAAATCAGGCACAGACACATCGAAACTGAAAACAGGAAATGTTTTCTGGACATCTTCGGATTGCATCGAAATCTCGTGGATCGTCCCCAATCGATTGTCCGAACCATTTTCTTCCGGGCATCAACAGGTTCTTGTATTCAATAGGGTACCGTGCAGAACCGCAAGAGCTCAGCAAACGCTGATCTGCCTGTCATTTCGCGAAGTGAGAAATCCTTTCAGCTACAATCGTCCGGCATTGAATAAATTTTCAATACCCGAGAGTCGCGCCTTGAAACATTCCTCGTCTTCGTTCTCACATTCCCATTTTTTCTCTCGCCTGGTCCATCACTTCAAGGGTGATCTTGTCGTGTCCTTCTTCTAGCGCGTATCGTTCGATGGCGCTGCGGGCCATACTCCTGACCAAAGCAGGCACGTTCTCCAACCGCTTCTCCGCCTCCTCGGTCCAGATCAAGTCTTGCTTTCGCTTCGAAGCGCCTGGTTGCGGAGTAAAGACCTGATCGCGCTGTCGAGCCAGAGTGCCCCTAACGAATTCCATGGGCTCGGCTGGTACCGTTCGCCCTCCGATCTGCACATTGAGAGCTCGGACCAACTGCGTCTCCCACGGATTCGTCAAGAGGGAAGTCCGGTTGCCGCACTTGGGGCAACCGAAGGTGATGGACATGGAGCCCTCTTGTGGGCCTGTTGCCTGCTCGAATTTCATCGACTCATCGCAGCTTGCGCAGATGAATTTCATTTTTTCCCCTCCTCAAGAAATTGCTTCACTTGGCCAGCCATTTCTTCTAAGGCTCTTCCCGCTGGTGAATCCCCGTACTCCAGGACGAAAGGCACACCCCAATCCGTGGATACCGAAATCCTCGGATCAAAGGGTATACTGCCCAGATGAGGCACCCCCAGCTCCGTGGCGATTTTCCCTGCCTCGCCGGCAGCATGGAAAAGATCCCCCAGGGTGCCGCAATGCAAGCAGTGGTACCCTGCCATGTTCTCCACCAGGCCGATCAATGGTGTCCTCAACTCTTGGGCCAGGGCGATGGATTTCTTGACCACCAGATGGGACACCTGGGAAGGAATCGTGACCATGATGGTGCCTCCCAAATCAGCTAGGAGCTGCACAAGAGTTGGGAATCCATGGCCACCGGGGGGTAGATCCACAAAGAGGAAATCCAACTCCCCCCAGTCCGTATCAGCAAGGAGCTCCCTCAAACTGCTTGCCTCCATCGTCCCCCGCCAGATGAAACTGTCCTCCTGGATCGGCGCTTCCCAAACCACAGGCGCTTTGTCCTCGGGCAAGAGCAAGTCCATGGACACGACTTTGATATTCAATGGTCCGAGGGCAGGGGAAACCCCGCTCTGGGCCATCGGCAGGGACCGTCCGCGCACCCCCAACATCTTGCCTATGGCGGGACCGTTGATGTCGGCATCCAGCACCCCCACCTGGTACCCCTGGGAGGCCAAAACAGCGGCCAGGTTTACGGTGACGGCGCTCTTACCTACACCGCCCTTCCCGCTCATGACCGCCGCCTTGTGGCGAATCAGATCCATCCGGGATCTGAGGCGATCCATTTGCGCAGTGACTTGGCCGACAATGTCGGAACCGCCGTCACCCACAATGTCCTTATGCTTCTTGGCCATATTTCTAAGATATGTTTGTTTGACGTTTAGAGGATTTTTTCATCTGCGTGACTGGTGAAGTAATGGATTGTTGGAGTGCTGGAGTAATGAAAAATATCAGGCTAGTGCTTAAATCTGATTTTTGATCACCCCATTACTCCAGTACTCGTTCACTCTCTCTGCTCCTAACCTCCTATCGCTTAGATCTACCGAAGCTCACCTTTTCTCCTGACTACTTTCGACGTAATTTAAAATCCGCCGTGACCGTCCCGTTGGCTGGCACCACCACCGTTTGTTCCGTCTGCTGGACCTTGCGATGCCAGGCTTTCAAAACATAGGTCC
>JBHHZW010000039.1:0-11286 GCA_046758305.1 Bacteroidota bacterium
AAGCGCGAAGAAGACGCCGCCCGGGTACTTGAGAACTCCGTCGAGCTCAATCCTCAGGACATCCAGGCGCTCAGCACTCTTGCTCTCACCTACGACAACTTGAAGCGATATGCCGATTCAGACCGGATTTACGAGCAAGCGCTGAAGCTTGACCCAAACAATCATCTGATCCTGAACAACTACGGTTACAGTCTTGCGGATCGCGGCATCCAGCTGGAGCGAGCACTGAAAATGGCGAAAGAAGCAGTCCGCCAGCAGCCGGAAAACTCGTCGTATCTTGACACCCTTGGATGGGTTTACTTTAAGCTCGGGGAGTATGAAAAGGCTCGACGCTACATCACGGAGGCAATCGAGGCGGGGGATACGAGTGCGGTCATCCATGAGCATCTCGGAGACGTCTACTGGAAATTGAACAAACCGGACAAGGCGCTAGAGTACTGGCAGAAAGCGTACGAGCTGGACAGCAGCAACCAGGCATTGAAGGAAAAAATCGAGCGCGGCCGCCTATGAGCCGACTTGCCCGATACCTGTTCCTGCCCCTTCTGGTGTCTGCCTGTGCCACTTGGTCCTGTGCGCCGACGAGGACCGTCGTGGCCGATGCCAGCACGATCTCAGCGGAGTCAGTCTTACAGCGTGTCAGGGGTAACGAGAGTCGCATCCGTAGCCTGAAGGCGCACGGGAGGCTGACGGTCGAGCGGCACGACTTCGGAAGTTCCGGGTCATTTGACATGGTGCTGAAGAAACCTGATTCGCTGCTTGTCAAACTCTCCGGGCCGTTCGGCATCGATGCCGGTGCAGTGTTACTGACACCGCAAGAGTTTCGCTTCTACAACCGGTTCGCGAATCAGCTGGTCATCGGACCCACGACCCCCGGAAACCTCCACTCGATCTTCAACGTCGACATCGATTACAGCGACATTCTCACCATATTTTCAGGTATGATTCCGGTTCTCGATGAGGGAACGACACTAAGATCGTACGGAGTGAACGAGAATCGTTATTTCCTGACCCTCCTGCGGAACGGCAACGTCCACCAGTACTGGGTCGACCCGGAGTCATTCATTGTCTCGAAGTATCAGCTCCTCAACGGTGTGGGCAAGCTGATGGTGGATGCCAAATCGACTGTGCGGAACGACCGGCGTCATGGTGTTCTGCCGCGATCCGTGCGATTCACCTTTCATAAACAACGGACCCGTGTTTCAATCTTCTACCAGAAGGTAAAGATTAACGTCCCGGATATTCGGCTGACATTCTCCGTCCCGAAGAGTGTGGAGACACTTTACTGGTGATCGATGAAATATCCACTGAGATACGGCACCTGGCTTTGTCTGGTTCTCGGTGCAGCGCTCGCCTTTGGAGGACCAACGCAAGACGAAATCAAGAAGAAGGAGGCGCAGCTCGCAAGAATCCGGAGCGAGATCGAGGAGTATGAAAAGAAGATTCAGGAGAGTCAGTCGAAGGAGAAAAAGAGTCTGCAGACGCTCGACTACTACGGGAAACAGGCAGGTCTGCTGCGCCAACTCATCAAGCAGCTCGAGGTGGAGGAGAAGACACTTCGGAGGGATATAGGAAAAACAAGAAACTCGATTGGCGAACTGGGAAATCAACTCAAAGCGTTGAAAGACCACTATGCGAGCTACGTCACATCGGTGTATAAGTACGGTCGGATGTATGACCTTGAACTGCTCCTCTCAGCCAGGTCGATCAATCAACTGTACGTACGCGCGGAATACCTCAAGCGCTTCTCCGAGCAACGCCAGCGTGATTTGAGGAAGATTGGGACTAAACGTTCCCAACTCCAGAGAGAAAACACGACGCTGCAGAAGAAACTCCAGCAGGAACAAAAACTCCTCGAGGAGAAAACGCGTGAGGAGAAGCGTCTCGCGAAGAAAACGGAAGATCGAAAGAAGATCCTCAGCGACATTCGAAGAGACAAAAACAGTTACCGGAAGGAAATCACACGTCGCCGGAAAGCCGCGAAGGAGCTCGAAAGTCTGATCACCCACTTGATTGAACAAGAGCGGCTGCGAAAAGAGCGCGAAGCGGCACTCGCCGTCGCGCGGGGCACGGCGGCACCCGAAGAGGTGATCCCTCCGGCCGGTCTCTTTGAATCGCGAAAGGGAAAACTCCAGTGGCCAGTGAAGAAGGGCAAACTCACTGCACGGTTCGGCAACCAAGTGCATCCAGAGCTCAAGACGGTCACGCAGAACACGGGTATTGAGATCCGTGTACCTGAGGGTACGGACGTGGTCGCGATCGCCGACGGTGACGTTTCCCGCATCTGGTGGCTCCCGTCGTTCGGAAGTCTGATCATCCTGAACCACGACAACGGCTACCGCACTGTGTACGCCCAACTTTCGGACATTCTCGTGGCCGAAGGTCAGAGGGTAGCTGAAGGAGACGTGATGGCGAAGACGGGTGAATCACTCTCGGGACCGTCACTGCATTTTGAAATCTGGAAAGAAAGGGAAAAACAGAACCCCGAGGCCTGGCTGAGCAAGAGATAGCCCACAACAGATGATGACTTCACATTCCCCACGGGACGCGTGGTCCCTCCCCCTCGGCGTCGTGCTCACCTGGTTCGTCCTCTCCGTCCTGCTGATACCGCTCTATCAGCCGCTTGAAGACCACCTCATGGACGTGAAGTTTAGGCTCCGCGGAGAGCGTTCGATTGATTCTTCTGTCGTCGTGATCTACCTCGACAACGAGCAAGTGGATGCCATCGGCGGCTGGCCGATCCGGCGCTCCTACTACGCCCTGATGATCAGTGTACTCAACGATTTGGGTGCCAGCGTCATCGGAACGGATATTTTTTTCCAGTCAAGAGTCCTGGAATATCCCGAGTACGACGACCTGCTCATCAAAGTCGTCCGCGATGCGGACAATGTTCTGCTGTCGGGGTACTTCAAGAAGGTGGAAGAAAATGAAGGCCAATTTATCGGCACAGAATTCACGGAACCGTATGCGGAGCTGCTCAACGCCGCAGCCGGCATCGGCCATGCAAACATTCCTGACGAGCCGAGGGTCCACAGCATCCCGGCGTCTATAAGCTCGGGCGACCGGTCTGTCTCCGCGCTTCCGATTGCGATCGTTGCCACGTATTTCGGAAAGAGGTATCTTCGCTCTCTTCAGATTCCAGGGCAGCCCTCCGGAAATTTTCCCCTTAATTACACTGGCGGGACGGAACGGCTGATTGCTTATCCATTCGTGGAGTTCTTAAGGTCCTACGATGTCTTCAAGCAAGGCGGCACCCCGCCGATCCCGGTCGATGCAGTGAAGGAGAAGATTGTCCTGATCGCTCCAACGGGAGAAGGGAGAGCGCGGTTTGTCTCAACGCCCTTTACCGACCGATATCCGTCAGTGGGCTTGCACGCGACCGTGATCGACAACATATTGCGAGGATCCTATCTTCACATCGCTACGCCTCTTGCTGATTCATTGTGGTCGTTGTTCGTTGGCGGGATCGTCCTGTTGTTATTCCGGTTACACCGAGAGGCCAAGGCCTTCACGTGGGCAGGCACAGTTGGGATTTTGGTCATGGTGGTTTCCTTCGGGCTCTTTGTGGTGTTCACCTATTCGATCGCCCTCATCCAACCGCTGTTCGTTCTGAGCGGTGCGTCCTTCACGATGTTGATCATACAGCATACTCGTACACAGCGACGCCTCGAAACAATCACTCACGACAAGCAAAAAATAGAATCAGAGTTGAAAGCGAAGGAAGCGCGTCTCCGGGCAGTTGAAAAGGAGCTTCTGTCGGCAAAGCGGGAGGCGACTTCAGAAAAGGAAGAGAAGCTGGTCGCAGAGCTGAACCAGTACCGGCATGACATCCGAAACCTGACGGCTCAGGCCACCGACCTTGAGGAGTTCGAAGCGATTCCCGATGTTGCCGAGCGGCGCGAGTTTGAAGGGATCGTTTATCGCACAGGGAGTAAGGTGGAACCTGTGATGGAAATGGTCAGAAAGATTTCGTCTGCCGATGCACCAGTGTTGATTCTTGGGGAAAGCGGTACGGGTAAAGAGCTCGTCGCGCAGGCCATCCACCGCCTCAGTCAACGTAGGGACAGGCCCTTTGTGGCCGTGAACTGCGGTGCGTTAACCGAGACGCTCCTTGAGAGCGAGCTGTTCGGCCATGAGAAGGGGGCCTTCACCGGAGCGGTGAAAGAGAAACCAGGCAGGTTCGAGCTTGCCGACGGCGGCACGATGTTTCTCGACGAGATCGGAGACACCAGAGAGGCGTTTCAGGTGAAGCTCCTGCGCGTACTCCAGCAGGGAGAATTCGAGCGCGTTGGCGGAACGCAGACCTTGAAAGTCAATGTACGCGTCCTCGCTGCGACGAACCGCGACCCCAAGGAGTTGATTGAACACAAGAAATTCCGAGAGGATTTGTATTACCGTCTGAACGTGTTCGCACTCATCCTCCCGCCTTTGCGGGATCGCCGCGGCGACCTGCCTGTCCTTGTCCATACGTTCCTCGAGCGTGAGGATTCATCATTCCGGATTTCTGCAAATGTCATGGATGCTTTCCTCAATCACGAGTGGAGGGGCAACGTGCGGGAGTTGGAGAGTGCAATCAAACGTGCCGTCGTCTTGGCGAAGGCAGAGAAACGGAATCTCATCCGGATGAGAGATCTTCCCGAGGAGATTGTGGCAGTCGTGAAGGAGAAGATCGACATCGAGGATCAGATCTTGGAAGGTCTTCGCGGAAAGCAGTTTTCACGGAGCGCAATCAGCGATACCGCGGAGGAGCTCGGTGGTTTCAATCGCGGCACGATCGCTGAATATTTTCGAGGCATCTGCTTCAAGGCGTTCGTCGAGCACGGCTGGGATGTCGATGGGACTATTCGTGCGGTCTCGTCCTCAGAAGATCAGACCGTAAACGAGCGGGTGCGGAAGAAAGTAGAGGAGTATCTCGGCAACGTTGTCGAACCGATCGATCGTTCAAAATCTCTGAAAGAAGTCAAGCAGTCAGCCACTCCGAAGTACAAGAACCTGCCGCAGCGATATCATTTGTACCTCAGCGAGATCATCGAGGCGTATCATCGAGGCGAGTGGAACCTATAGAAGCTAGTCGCCTAATAAACTTTTCCAGTACGTTGGTCTGGCGAACAAGGAAGTGAGAGTTCAGTAAGCACGTTTCGTGCATATGTCGTGCCGAGCAGGGATGCTCCGCACGCACATCTAGCCTAGGAGCAGACAGAGTAAATCTCAATGCGGCTCAACTCCATCCTCCAACGCAACAAACATATCTGGCTCGAACACGTCCTCGCTGAAAACCGCCGTGACCTTGAGAAACTTATCGGCACGCTGATTGAGGACTGCGTGTACGAGATCGTCCCCTTGGGACAGGCGTTACACGGCAAGAAGGCAGTGGCAGAGTTTTACCGAAGCCTCTGGAACGCCGTTCCGGACGCCAAATTGTATCTGCAGCATCACTACATTTCGGAAAATGGAGTAGTGGAAGAATCCGTTCTCGTAGGCAATCTGGTTGGACCAATTTTCGGAGTTCATCCGAGTGGAAAGCCGATCTCGGTGCCAATAGCGATATTCTTTCCGATCAGAGATGGAAAAATTCTCGGCGAACGACTTTATTTCGATCCAGCAAAGTTCAAATAAGCATACTGGCTATTGACGCGTGTAGAAACAATAGGCAGGAACGAGACAGTAAGAAATTGACCTCCATGATTGCGAAAGGAGGTAAGTAGGATGAACTTGTACCTCGTGCAGCACGCTGAGCCGAAAAAGGAAGAGGAAGATCCACAACGCCCTCTCTCAGAGAAGGGATGGAGTGACATCAGAAAGGTTTCAGCGTTTGTCTCCGAACATCTGTACGTTCAAATCCAGACAATCCTCCACAGCGGAAAAACTCGGGCTCAACAAACCGCTGAGGCTCTCGCTGAACGTTTGAATCCTCCCGGCGGGATAGCTCAGGTCGAGGGATTGGAACCCCTTGCCGATCCTGCAGGTTGGGTGAAACGTGTCGCTGAGACAAAGGGAGACGTTATGTTGGTGGGGCACCTACCGCACCTTGGTAAACTCTCAGCTTATCTCCTGTGCCAGGATGAAACGAAGAAAATCGTGGATTTCCAGATGGGAGGAATCGTTTCCCTTCGAAGAGATGAATCAGGAGTTTGGTCAATTCAGTGGATGCTCACCCCAAAAATGATCTCTTAGCATGAATACCTAATGCACTGGAAGAAGTCTAGGAGGACACCATGAAATTTCCTCACTACCCAAATTTGCGTTTCGCTCTGGGCTTTTCCTTTATCATCGCTGCTGCCACTTCCTTTGTTCTTGAGGAGGATCCAAGCCCTATTTCCAAGCAAGTGATTGCTGAAGCGGAGAAGCTCGTGGGGCTGACGTTCACGGATGCCGAGCGAGACTCGATGATTGAGGGACTCAGCGAGTATCTCGGAAGCTACGACACTCTCCGATTCGTCAAACTCGAAAACAGCGTCCCTCCCGCGATCGCGTTTACTCCGACCCTCCCAGGCATGAAGTTCGACACTCAAAGAGAGCCGTTCAAGATGTCCCCCGTTACTGGTGTCGAAGTCCCTGCTGGTATCGAAGACCTCGCTTTCTATCCAGTAACACACCTTGCTCAACTCATCAAATCGCGAAAGATAACGTCGGTTCAGCTCACAAGAATGTACCTTGACCGATTGAAGAAATACGGCCCGAAACTGGAATGCGTAATCACGTTGACGGAAGACCTGGCGATGGAACAGGCAAAACGAGCAGACGAGGAAATCTCCGCAGGTCGCTACCGAGGACCGCTCCAAGGTATCCCCTGGGGCGCGAAAGACCTGCTTGCGGTTAAAGGCTATAAAACCACCTGGGGAGCCATGCCCTATAAAGACCAGCTCATCGAGATGGACGCAACGGTGGTGAAGCGACTGGAAGAGGCGGGTGCGGTGCTGGTGGCAAAATTAACCATGGGTGCTTTGGCGTGGGGTGACGTGTGGTTCGGCGGCAAGACGAGAAATCCTTGGAATCTCGAGCAGGGCTCCAGTGGCTCATCAGCTGGATCGGCGTCAGCAACGGCCGCTGGCCTAGTTGGATTTTCCATCGGCACAGAGACGTGGGGCTCGATCGTCTCCCCTTCGACACGATGCGGCGTAACAGGACTTCGTCCGACGTACGGAAGGGTTAGCCGTCACGGTGCTATGGCGCTCAGCTGGAGCATGGACAAGATCGGTCCGATCTGCCGCTCGGTAGAGGATTGCGCGATCGTCTTCAACGCCATCTACGGTCCCGATGGGAAGGACGGGACGGTGGTCGACCAGCTGTTCAACTGGAATCCGAACATAAGCCTGTCAGACCTCCGGATCGGATACCTGAAGAAGGAATTCGAACGCGAGCGATCGAACAAGGCGAATGACGATGCCGTGCTCGAGACCCTCCGGTCGCTTGGAGCCAAGTTGAGCCCGATCGAACTACCAGACTATCCGGTCAAACATCTGTCGTTTATCCTGAGCGCGGAAGCGGCTGCAGCATTTGACGAGCTCACTCGCACCAACCACGACGATCTCCTTGTCCGACAGATCAAGAATGCCTGGCCGAATGTGTTTCGACAATCGAGGTTCATTCCGGCGGTCGAATACATTCAAGCGAACCGGGTCAGAACTCTTGTAATGGAGGCAATGGCTCGCATGATGGATACGATTGACGTCTACGTAGCGCCGTCATTTGGCGGCGACAACCTCCTGCTGACGAACCTGACCGGTCATCCAGCCGTCGTTGTCCCGAACGGATTTTTGGAAAAGGAGACTCCGACCAGCATCACGTTCATCGGAGATCTCTACGATGAGGCGACTGTCCTTGCCGTGGCAATGGCGTACCAGAATGCAACGGATTTTCACCGGAAACACCCGAAGGTTGCAGATTAATCACGAATTCTGTATTGGACAAACGCAGCCCCTTTACCGCTGGGTGCGAACTTCGTAGCAACCCGAGTTCGTCGTCAAGAGGTATGACTCGATGGCTACTCCGGCTCAAGGTGCGACGCCAGCTCAAATCGCGGACCGCTTTCTTCAATCGATGCGGAATGGGTGCGCCGATGATCGGTGGACCGACGATGTCCTGGTCTTTCTCTACCGGTTGAAGGACCAGTTTCAAGTCGTGCGTTCCAAGAGCCTATATGTCACTCCACGAAGTTGGGGGATGATGGATGATTTGATCCAGCAGATGGAAGAACGAGGTTCTTCACTCTTGGGTGATCAGGAAGTCGTGGAGCGCCTGATAGGACTCTTGAACGATCTCTCGACGGGAAAGATCGCGCTGAAGAGGAAATCGGTTTGAAGATCTTGGTCTGGCACTCAACGACAGAATCCGCTTCTTGCATCGAATCGTGAAATTGGCTACATTCGACTGCAGTGTTGAACCTATCGGGGCGTAGCGCCCCAAGGGGGCCCCTTCTCACGAAGTGACCACTTCGTGGGGGGCAGTCCGGTAGCGAATGATGGTCTGATGTGGCTCATTATGTGTATATCCTCTTCAGCTGGAATGACAGGAAGCTGTACATCGGCGAGAGCACCGATGTGCGCAGGCGGTTGCTCGATCACAACGAAGGACGAGTTGCATCCACGAGGAACAGGAGGCCATTCGAGCTGATCAGAGTGGAAGAATTTGCAACACGTTACGAAGCATCGAAGCGGGAGCGATTTCTTAAGAGCCCCGCTGGTTGGAAAGAAACAAAGAATATCAAGAAGACTTTCTCAAGTCCTCGGGGCGTAGCGCAGTCCGGCTAGCGCGCCTGCCTTGGGCGCAGGAGGTCCGGGGTTCGAATCCCCGCGCCCCGACTCCCAATCCGACTGAACTTAGTGATTCCGACAAAGTCGGAAGAAACTAAGGTCATTGTCCCGAAGTGATCCTCCGAAGTCCCGAAGGGACTCCCTCGGAGGAGTCCTTCGCACCTTCGGCATCGGATTGTCCGAAGAACCCTTTCGTGGAGGATCCCGCCGATTGATGACGCTGAAGTTGCCGGAGGCGGGACCCGCTCATGAGGCAAGATAGTTACACTGGGCCCGTAGTCCGTCCCGCTTCGCGGGACGGACTCAACTGGACAACCGCGCGACCGCATCAAGGGCTGAGTGTCGGGCGCCGGGGAGTAACAGGCTTCTAAGCTGAAAGCGGACTCAAGAAATCCTTCATAACGATTCCTTTTCAGACAATTTCTTCCTCCCACTAGAAAATCTTACCGAAAACTTACAGGCCAGATCGGGGTCCTAGGGAGGCTAGTAGGAGCTTAGTGAACGTTAGAAGCCGGCAACCCTAGGCTGGTACTAGACACTGGGACGGCGGAACTGGAAGGTGCACTAGCTTCGGGGGCTACTCGGATAGAGCCGGTGCAGGTTTGACTACTGTTCCGGGCATGCTCGCTGGGCACATCCCCCTCATGTTTGTAATCGGCGAAAGGAGGATTTTCCCTGAGAAATACTCAGCGCTCCTCACAGCTAAAGAAGCACGGCCCCGAAAGAGGCCGTTGTGCCAGATTCCCGCAATTGAACGAGAGTGAAAAACATGGGGGGACTTTTTAACCCCTTTCAGCATCTTGTTCTTCAATTTCAGGAAGTTTCGTTCACTAGCTCGAGGCTGCGAACATTTGGAACGTTACCGGGATGATGACGCGCACTTTCACGGCCTTGCCGCGCTGCCTGCCTGGAGTAAACCTCACTTGTTCAACCGCGTGGCAAGCTGCCTCGTCACATCCAGCACCGATTCCCTTCATCACCTCTGTCTTTACGACGTTGCCTTTTTTATCGACGTAGACCACAACGAAGACCCTTCCCTCAACTCTGGCCCGGCGGGCCACCTCGGGGTAAACAAGGTGTTTCTGAAGGGAAGCCATGCCGCCGATGATTTGGGGAATCTCTTCGACCGCCACCCAGAATTCTTCCTCATCTGAGAAATCTTCCTGCGGGGGTGGAGGGGCCACTTCCTGAGCAAGATCAATATCTGTTGATGCAATCGTCACATCCTCCAGCAGCTCGTCCGTGGGGACTTCGATTGGGATCCTGGGACGCGGAGGAGGAGGAGGCCTGGTTTCTTGCCTGGATTGCTCGATATCTTCTAGCTGCACGATCTCCTGGATCAACGGGTGGACGGGAGACTTTCCCTCATAGACCGGCCAGAACCGCAAAAGTCCAATGACAATAACCAGGGCTCCGATCAGCGAACCCTCGAACGCTCTCGGATAGGACAAACGAAGATCTGCCCTCGGAGGCTTCATGATTATCGGCGCATTGACCTGCCCAAAACGTTCAAATACATCAAACCGTGGACTGCGCTTCAGGAATTCTCTTCTCGACGACCTCTCCATCTCGATCATTCCTTTCTCCTGGCAAAAGCTTCAGGTTTCAAACCGCTACTCATCATGTATCCCGGCCTGATAGCAGGCCGAGCTTTGGTGTTCTCTAACTGGCCCGAAGGTGGTGAAACCGAATGTCAGAAAGAATAAGCTCACGATAGATTGTGCAGATATAAGCTTCTTGAACCTATGAACGTTGTCCATTCTTACTTCTAAGATACGCTGGAAGATGCAGATGGTTGTCAAAGTCTCAACACGGATTTGTCAAACTTTTGTCACAGTCATTTCTCCATTTCCCTAGCCAGATATGACCTGCCCCAAAAAAACCGGACCAGTTTGTATGCTAGGAGCTAGGCCGAACAAAGGAGGGCAGCATGAAACGAGGTTACACGGCGGAGGAGACCATGGGGAGGCCGGGGGAGGTTGAGGTTCTGCTGAGCAAAGGCCAGAGCCGGGTGAGGCCTGACTCCACATGGCGGTGACTGAGCAGACCCTCGATCGGTGGCACCAGGAGTATACGGGCTGCGGGTGGAACCCACAAGCACTTGCCTAGGGAGCGGTGACTTGAAATCTACCGAAAAATCATTCAGCCTGGCAATGGCGCGCCATGGAAGATCAAGACCAGAGTAGAACTCTGCAAAGAGCTGCCTGATATGCGAAGAGAAGTAGCAATCGAAGGCTGCAATTGCGACTGCCTGAGCTAGGTGGGAGGAGTTTTCCGTTAGAATAAGCTACAATGCGATAGGTGGCTCGGTTGAATTCCTGACCTAGATTTGTTACCTTTATCCCGCGACAGCCGGTACCGGTCTATGCCAGCAAGTAATAAGTGCTACCTGAATGTAACAAGTGAGGAGAGATTTCAGCGACTCGTGGCGAACTGCGAGAAGGAAAACTTTCGAAGACATCCTATTGTCAAAGGGGCCCGTAGCTCAATCGGATAGAGCAACAGCCTTCTAAGCTGTAGGTTGCTGGTAGTTTCC
>JBHHZW010000040.1:0-11266 GCA_046758305.1 Bacteroidota bacterium
TGCGATTATCACTCATTCCCCCGCCGAATTTGTCTTAGATTTCACCCGTGTTCTTCCTGGAGTGCCGAAGGCCAAGGTGCACGCCCGTATCGTCATGACTCCGCAGCACGCGAAGTTGCTCCTCAACGCTCTGAAGGATAATACCGATAAGTACGAGAAGAAGTTCGGAGAGATCAAGCTCCACGGTCAAGTGCCTGGAGCAGCCGGCGGATTCGGGTTCCAGCCACCGGTGAAGGACCAGAAGAAATCCTGAGATGTAATCGCCCTTCCCCCTTTCCCGAAGGGATGCCTTCGGCATAGTAAAGGGGGACCTCCGCCAGTCCGAAGGACCCATCGGGGAGGCGGATGCGCCTCTGGCGCAGAGGGAGATTTAGAGGGGATCCTCACGAGAATTGAAATGTTGGTAGTTCTGTTCTCACCTCGCAGACTCAAAGAATGTAGCGGCTCAGGTCGCGGTTCTTGACGATTCGATTCATTCTCTCCTGGACGTGTTCCTTCGTAATCCCAATGCCGCGCGTTCGAATGTCCTCCGGTGCGTCGTAAAGGATGTCTTCCAGTAGGGTCGTCATGACGGTGTGGAGGCGCCTCGCCCCGATGTTTTCGACTTCTTCGTTCACCTGTGTCGCCACTCGCGCGACTTCACGAATACCCTCCTCGCTGAACTCTACCTTCACGTTCTCAGTTTCGAGCAAGGCAGTATACTGCTTGATCAACGCGTTCTGGGGGAGCGTGAGAATCTTCACAAAATCCTCTTCCGTCAGGCTGTCCAACTCTACCCGGATCGGAAAGCGGCCCTGAAGCTCCGGGATCAGGTCGGATGGCTTCGCGGTCGTGAATGCTCCAGACGCGATGAACAGAATGTGGTCCGTTCGCACCATCCCGTACTTCGTCACAACACTCGATCCTTCTACGATGGGCAACAGATCGCGCTGCACCCCCTCACGCGATACATCCGGTCCTGCAGTCTGTCCTCTGTTGCTCGCGATTTTGTCGATTTCATCGAGAAAGACAATACCAGTATTTTCGAATCGGTCGATCGCTTCCTTGATCACTTTGTCCAGATCGATCAGTTTCTGTGCCTCCTCCTGCGTGAGGACCTGACGGGCCTCCGTGATCCTCATTTTCCGCCGCTTCATCTTCTTTGGCATGAGGTTCCCGAAAATATCCTGAATGTTCACCCCCATCTCTTCCAGACCGATCGGGCCAAGGACCTGCATCATCGGGAACTGTCCCGCAGGGACATCGACTTCGATCATCCGCTCATCGAGTTCTCCGTCTCGAAGTTTCTGACGGAATTTTTCGCGCGTGTCCTCGTTGTTTTCGATATCGGCCGATTCTCCGCCGATGCCAACACTACGCCGGTGTTTGATGGGAGGAAGGAGCGAGTCGAGGATCCGCTCCTCGGAAAGCTCGCGTGCCTTGTCTTGGACTTCCGAAGTCTTCTCGGCCTTGACCATGTTCACCGCGATGTCGGTCAGGTCTCGAACCATCGACTCGACATCGCGTCCGACGTAACCGACTTCAGTGTACTTCGTTGCTTCGACCTTAAGGAAGGGTGCGTTCGCGAGCCTCGCCAGCCGACGGGCAATTTCGGTCTTTCCGACTCCTGTGGGACCGATGAGGATAATGTTGTTGGGCATGATCTCTTCGCGGAGGTGCTCTGGAACTTGCTGTCGCCTCCAGCGATTCCTCAGAGCGATCGCGACGGATTTCTTGGCATTGTCCTGTCCGATGATGTAACGGTCCAGTTCTTTGACGATTTGACGGGGCGTGAGCTCCTGGTATTTTTTAGTGTCGAGCAGCTTCATGAGCGTTGCGTCAGGCTTGTTGATTTCGCACCTTCACCCGAGTCGGTCCTTTCATGACTGTGTGACTCTACGGTTGAGGGGGGATGGGCCCATAAGGGTCAAGTCCCGTCCCACAACTCTACAACTCCTCGATGATGATGTTTTTATTTGTGTAGATGCAAATGTCCGCTGTGGTTTCGAGCGACTCCTTCACAATCTCTCTTGCAGAGAGATTCGTGTGCTTTTTAAGCATGCGCGCTGCGGCAAGGGCATAGCTGCCGCCTGAACCGATCGCCACGATCCCGTCGTCGGGCTCGATGAGATCGCCCGTTCCCGAGATCATAAGGGCACGGTCTTTCGCCAGGACGGCGAGCAGCGCCTCCAGTCGTCGAAGATACTTGTCCGTTCGCCAATCCTTCGCGAGTTCCACGGCTGCGCGTTCCATATTGCCTCTGTACTGTTCCAACTTCTGCTCGAAGCGCTCAAACAAGGTAAAGGCGTCGCCCGAGGCACCGGCGAATCCGGCGAGGACCGTGCCGTTGTACAGCCTGCGAATCTTTTTCGAGCTGTGTTTCATCACCGTCGTTCCAACGGTGACCTGGCCGTCGGCACCGAGCGCGGCGATGCCGTTGCGCGTGAGCCCGATGACCGTGGTTGAATGAATGAGATGTGCCACTCGTCTGATTTTCACTCCGGTTAAATCTCCCTTCGCAACCGTGCAACAGGAATCATCATCTGTTCACGGTATTTTGCAACAGTCCGACGAGCGATGTTAAGCCCATCCTGACGAAGTATGTCCGCAATCCGGTCGTCACTCAACGGTTTTCTGGGGTCCTCCTTCTGGATAATTTCCCGGATCTTGTTTTTTACCTCCTTGTTCGATATCTCCTCGCCGGTGACCGTCTCAATCTTATCACTGAAGAAATGCTTCAGTTCGTAAACGCCGAAATCCATCTGGGCGTACTTTCCGTTTACCACTCGGCTGATCGTTGAGATATCCATTTGGATGACGTCCGCGATGTCTTTGTAAATCATCGGCTTCAAGTTCCCTCCCGTCTCGAAGAATTCCCGTTGCTTGTCGACGATCGCATGCATCACCTTCAAGAGCGTTTGCCGGCGCTGGTGGAGGGAGGTGATAAACCACTTCGCTGCCTCGAACTTATTTCGGATAAAAGCCTTGGCATCCGGGTTCAATCCGTTTTTCTTCTTGCGGGATAGAATCTCTCGGTAGGCTTTGTTAATCCGTAGTGGAGGAATGTTCCGGTCGTTCAACTGAATGATGAATTCTCCTTCGTCGTAGTGGACAACGAAATCTGGGACGATGTAGTTTTCTTGAGCAGAGAATTCTCCTTCGCCTGGCTTTGGGTTCAATCGTTGAATTACTTCGAAAATTTTCTTGACTTCATCCAACGATATTCTGAGATTCTTCGCGAGGTCCTCGTAGTGTTTGAGCGTGAAATCATCGAAGTGATCGTGAAGGACCTTGATCGCGAGGTCTTTGATGCTCGGCTCGTACGACCCAACTTCAAGCTGCACAATCAAGCACTCTTGCAAAGTGCGCGCACCGATGCCCGGTGGGTCGAGCTGGTGAATCTTCCTCAGGACCTGTTCTGCCTTCCCCTGTGAGATTGCAACTCTGTGAGTGAGATTCACGTCCTGGAGAATCAAGCTGAGGTCTCGGCGAAGGTATCCGTCTTCATCGATGTTGCCGATGATCTCCTGTCCCAGGAGCAATTCCTGATCGTCCAGATCCAAGAGGTGGAGTTGGTCCAACAGACGCTGATGCAACGGAATACTCGCTGGGATCGGAATTTCCTCACGTTCTTCACCCTCCACGGTCGGTTCGTTCCTCGTGCCCCAAAACTCTTCGTTCACAAAATCGTCCAGGGAGTAGGAGTCTTCCTCAGCGGACCCATTGGTTTGCTGTGGGTCCGTCTCTGCAGGCTCAGTATCGTCGGCGGCTGTCTGTTCAAGGTCGTCCTCCGAACTTTCCTCAAGGAGCGGGTTCATTTCCAGTTCCGTTTTGAGGCGTTGTTCAAGCGCGAGGATGGGTAGCTGGAGGAGCTTCAGGTATTGAACCTGTTGTGGAGTGAGTTTCTGCTGAAGCTTCAGCTGTTGACTGAGCTGGATCATTGCGATGTCATAAATCGTCAGTGGCGCGAGTACCGACCTGCTTCGAGGAGCGAAGCGAGCCGGGCGAAGCTCGTCAAATCAACTCGCACAGCGAATCGTTGAAATTTTCCTTCCCAATTGCTCGTACCGCACTTCTCCATATTTCCGAATGAGTGCATCCCGGAGAAATTCCGTCAAGGGAATTTGCTCTCGATTTCCACGTTCGACAGCCGGTGAACACTCATTGTTCAGTTCGTACCAGAGGACGTCATCTCCGGACTTCTTCACACGAATTGGGAACAAGTGACAGGAAATCGGTTTTCTCCACTCGATCTCTCCGTTGAGATACGCCTTTTCGAATGCACACTTCGCGACGGGACCGTCATACGTGACAAAAACACATTCTCGGTCCTCTACACAGGTTGTGGTGTAGTCTCCCGGAGTCCCTTCGTACGGACCCGACTCGCCGATCATCTCTCGATGTTTCTCACTCAGATATTTCGCGACTGCGGGATATACCTTCTCGATCTCGTGAATTTCTTCGTCCTCGAGCGGCGCACCCCTCCTGCCCGAAATGCAGCAGCAAGCGCCTCGGCACGCCGATAGATCGCAGGCAAAATTGGCCGTTGCGATGTCGGAGGTGACAGTCACCTCACCGATGACGAACATTGACGGAATTCCTCATAGGACCCAATTAAAAAGATACGCATTTTTCCTTTCAGAGGAAAGTGTCGGCCGGATGGATTTTCCACAGTGAAGATACGGGTTGAAGCGGATTGGATCAAACGAAGCTGTCACAATCGAGCGAACACCTTGCCTGGCAACTGCTTCACGAGGCCCTTGAACTCCAGGTTCAGGAGATGGACGAGCGCCTCCGATGTCGGAAGGGTAGATCGTTCAGCGAGAGCGTCGATGTGAAGCGGTTTTTCGGAGAGAAGTCCGTAGATCGTGTTCTCAGCATCGGTCAGAAGAATCTCCATAGTCTTCGCTCCGGCTGCATGTTGTCCGAGAAGCGGCTTCAGTCTTGGCTCTAGTTCGGCTACGATATCCTCGACCGTTTCGATGAGCTTCGCGCGTCCCTGCTGGATGAGTTTGTTGGGACCTCCGGCCCTTCGTTCCGTGACATTTCCCGGGACGGCGAAGACTTCGCGATTCTGATCCAACGCTGTGTTGGCGGTGATCATCGCACCCCCCTGGATCGTGGTCTCCACGATGACGGTGCCGAGGGAGAGCCCGCTGATGATCCGGTTCCGGCGAGGGAAATTCACGGCATCTGGCTGCGTTCCCATCGGATACTCGGAAACGATCGCCCCGTACTCGATGATGTCATCGACGAACCGCTTGTTTTCTGGAGGATAGATGATGTCGATACCCGACCCGATGACTGCAAGCGTCCGGCCCCCTGATTTGAGTGCTGCCCTGTGAACTGTCGTATCGATTCCACGTGCGAGACCACTGACAATCGTAACTCCGACCGACACCAGCCCGAGAGTGAGTTTTTCTGAGATAAGTTTGCCGTAGTCGCTCGGGGTCCGAGTGCCGACAAGAGCGACCGCGAACTTGTCAGTGGGTTTGAGGGAGCCACGAACGAAAAGAAACGGAGGAGGGTCATAAATTCTTTTGAGGAGGTCGGGGTATTCCTTATCCCAGTAGGTGATCACGCGCCCGTCCACTTTGTTGAGTTTGGAAAGCTGCTCATCTGCAAATTTCATCCCCAGATGATTTCCGTCCCCGTCGCGCTGTCGAACGATGTTGAGCGCGAGTTTCTTGTCAAAGCCGTCCACCGCAACGAGATCTCTTGCCGAGGCCTGGAGGACTGCTGTGGGTGACTTGAAGTGTGAGACGAGGGCACGGAGCCGGCTGGGTCCGATTCCGGGGATCGTCGCAAGGGTCAAAAGATCTCTGACGCTGAACATAGGAAGGTCTACTCGGCTACTTCAAGTCCATCGACCACCGCGATGACAACAGTATGGACGGGCACGTCTTTTCGTCCAAGAACCTGCTGCGCAGATGCACCTTCCCGCACGGCGAGAACCGTGTCTCCGATTCCTGCATCGACGCTGTCAAGCGCTAGAATGTCGCGGTCGATATACTTCCCGTCGAGATTGATGGGCTGGATAATGAGGATCTTGTACTCCTTCAGTGTTGGATTTTTCTGCGTGGATACGATGGTACCGATGACTTTGGATAAGATCATCGCTGGATAGTCTGTTCAAGAGTGGTCCACGAATGCCCGTCGATCAGGACTGGAATGAGAGAACTCGCTTTTTAAATTGCTCGACGACGTTTTCAGCCTCCGACTGCGTCCGGGCCTCGGCGATGATACGGACGATCGGCTCCGTGTTTGATTTTCGAAGATGCACCCAATAATCGGCAAAGTCCAATTTAACGCCATCATCCGTGTTCACTCTGCCGTTCGCTGCATGTCTGTCCTTCAGCGCATGCAAAACTTTGTCGCCGTCGACGCTCTGCAAAGCGACTTTGTCCTTCACGATTGAGTACGCTGGAAGGGTTTGCTTGAGCTTGGAAAGCGTGTCACCGAATTCAGTCACATACTGAAGCATGAGCGCGATTCCAACCAGTGAGTCTCGTCCGTGATGAAGGGCGGGCAGGATGACTCCGCCGTTGCCTTCTCCACCGACGACCGCCCCCACCTCTTTCATTTTGGCTGCCACATGGACCTCTCCCACGGGCGTGCGATAGACTTCCGCACCGTACTGATGAGCAATATCCTCTACGGCGCGCGTCGTAGAAAGGTTGACTGCCACTTTCTGTCCAGAAACGCTCTCCTTCTGAAGGACGAATCGAATTGCTCCTGCAACCGTGTACTCCTCCCCAAACGGTTCCCCTTTTTCCGTTATGAGGACGAGACGATCAGCGTCGGGGTCGACGACGATGCCTAAGTCGGCCTTCTGTTGAAGGACCGTCCGGCGGACTTCTGTGAGATTTTCGGGCACTGGTTCCGGCGGACGAGCGAAGATGCCGCTGAGGTCACAGTTCAATGGGATCACGGTGCAGCCAAGTTCTTTCAAGAGACCGGGCAAGAGGACACATCCCGCTGCATTGATACAGTCGAGCACCACGGTGAATTTTCTTGCGCGAATGGCGTGCACGTCGAGATACTTGATGGCCAGCACGGCTTCGAGATGCAACTGGAGATATGACTCATCGACGACGTGCTTTCCGAACCGATGCCATTCGACGTATTCGCGATTGCTGTTCGCTACGATCTTTGAGAACCGTTCGTATTCCTGTGCCGTGAGAAACATCCCACCGGGAGCGATGAACTTCAGTCCGTCCCATTCCATCGGATTGTGGCTTGCCGTGACGGCGATGGCGCCGGCTGCCCGCGATCGAGTGACCGCAAAGATCAGCGTGGGAGTGGGACACACGCCGATTGCGATGACGTCAGAACCGACAGAGAGCAACGTGGACGAGACGATGTTCGCGATGATCCGACCCGTCAACCGGCCGTCGCGGCCAAGCAGGATGGGACCACGGTTGGTATACTGAGCGAATGCCGACGCGTAACGAACGACGACTTCCGGCGTGAGCGTTTTTCCGACGATGCCCCGTATGCCGGAAATGCTTGTCATGAGGGACATGAGTCTCGGCCGCAGAGTGTTCTCGAAATTATCGCCAATTTAAGAAGCCACGACACGAATGTCAAGGAATCGTGGGCTCAACAATCTTGCTTCTCATTTGACCGTTCTGTGACTTTTCCCAAGTTCGATGAGCAAAACCATTCTCTCTCCTCCACGGTAGCGCTTTTTGCCCTCGAAGTTCGAGAACGGGTTCACCGCATCCTCGGCAGGTTCATGATCAAGGTGGCAATTGTCGCTATCGTGTCTCTCGTAAGTGAATATGGTTTCCATCTCGCTTCTGAATTTCTCCGTTGGCTCCATACGCTCGGATTCTTGATCATCGGTATTGTCGTCCTGCATCAAGGGATCCGACTTTTGTTAGCAGTCCACCGCTTCTACTCTTTGAAATCTCGGCGATTTGAATTTCTCTTGACTTTGCTGCTGCCAAATGAACTGGGTTAGCAGCAGGAGGGTTCGACATCCGGTTCTACCGTGAATGCCTGGAGCCCCTGAGGATTCACGATGTGGCGAAGATTTATGTTGATATAGGGCAGCTCTACCTCTTTCTCGATCTTGTGATCCAAGCTGTGCGCTACAGCAGAAAAGTTGAGGCGCTGAGGTTCCAGCCCGCGCAGAGCCTTGCGCTCAGTTTTCTGACTGTCATCACGATCGGAACGGTCTTGCTTGTTCTCCCGAAGACGAGGACCAACGGTTCGATGCCCTTCATCGATGCCTTCTGTACGGGAATCAATGCGGCCTGCGCAGCGGGTCTCCCTACCGTCGATATGCCGAGGTATATTACGCCCTTCGGCCAGAGGTGTTGGTGGATTATTGAATCTGTCGGAGTTTTTCTGTAGTTTCCAGCTACGTGGTGGCGGGACCTTCTAGAATCATGAGAGCTGCTGATTTCCGCTGCCAGCCTTTGGACATTCCGCAAAGTCCAATCGAAACGGTACAGAATTCCATCGTCTTGGATGGTTTGCCCTCGAACCGATCGTCTCGTGATCGTTCGTTTGGTGTCCGATGGACTTGACCGATGAAGATAAGCGGACTCTCCTTCACGCTGCCCGGATGTCGATTGAACATGCAGTGAAAGGACAAGACATACCGCAGCTGGGTACGATATCGGACGTCCTCAGACAGCCCAGCGGCGCGTTCGTGACGCTGAACAAGCGCGGTGAGCTCCGAGGCTGTATCGGCTACACGGAAGCCCACAAACCGTTGCTGGAGACGGTGAGTGAGGTTGCTGTGAAGGCTGCGCTTGAAGATCCGCGGTTTGTACCCGTGGCCGAAGAAGAACTGGACGATGTTGTTCTCGAAATCTCTGTTCTCTCCCCGCTCCGGAGGATCTCTCGCATCCAGGATATCGAGGTCGGCAGACATGGTCTGGTCGTCGAACGGGGATACTGTCGTGGACTACTGCTGCCGCAGGTGGCGGAGGAGTATCACTGGGACCGTGATGCCTTCCTGAAGTCTACTGCCCGGAAGGCTGGACTACCAGCCGATGCCTGGAAGGACCCAGAGACGAGCATCTACGTATTCACAGCGGAAATTTTTCGTGAGGAGGATCGCAACTGAATCGCGAGGGGTTACCCATTCCCAATGCTCGGGGACTCGACTCGTTGAGAGTGACTTTGCCACGGGAGGTAAATGAATCGTGAAAGCTTCTGCTCAAGTTCGAGAACCGGCGGTTGCGGGAACGTTCTACCCGCGGAGCGCTACGGTTTTGAGTTCCCAGATCGAGGAGTTACTTCAGCAAGTCCCCGCCAGAGATATTCCCGGGCAGATCAGGGGGTTGATATCGCCGCACGCGGGGTACATGTATTCGGGATTCACCGCTGCGCACGGATTTAGCCTCTTGGTCGGGAAATCGTACCGGACGGTAGTGATAATTTCGCCAAGCCATCGGGAGTATTTCGACAGCATGTCCGTTTACAGCGGTGAAGCATACCGGACGCCGCTGGGAGTGGTGGAAATCGACCACGAACTGAGGGAAGAAATTGTCCGGGACCACAGGTCGATCGTGACCTCTCAATTTGGTCACCGGGAGGAACATGCCGTGGAGGTCCAGATCCCATTCTTGCAAAAAGTCCTACCTTCGTTCATGATCCTTCCCGTGGTGATGGGGGACCAGCGCCGTGAATACTGTTTTTCTCTCGGCGAGCGACTTGGGAACCTCCTTAAGGGAAGAAACACACTCCTCGTGGCGAGCACGGATCTTTCTCATTACTACCAGTATGATGTCTGTCGCAAACTCGACAGCATCTTCATCGATGCGGTAGCAAGGTTTGACTATGAGCGGCTCATGGAAGACCTGGGGACAGAACGGACGGAAGCGTGCGGCGGCGGACCGACGGTCGCAGCGATGATCGCGGCGAGGAATCTCGGAGCCGTGAAATCGGAAATCCTGCATCACTGCAATTCCGGTGACGTTACAGGAAACAAATCCCAAGTCGTGGGATACCTTTCCGCCGTCCTGTCGCAATAATTGAGGCGGAGATGCGGAAACGGAAACGTCGCAACATCAGTGTGATCGGTGCTGGTTTGGTCGGAACAGCGCTCGCCAAACAACTCCAGGCCAGCGGACATCGGATCGTGGGTGTCATCAATCGTAAGCTCTCCTCAACTCACCGAAGTGCCGCAGCACTGAAAACTACGGCGTATTCCTCTGATTTTAAGGACTTACCTCGATCGACGGATTTGCTTCTCATTGCTGCACCTGACAGCGTGGTTCCGTCCCTCGCAGCACTTGTCGCTTCGCGTTCTCCACTGAAATTCGAAAGCCTCACTGCTTTTCACACCTCGGGAGTGTTGACGAGTGCAGCGCTTCTCCCTCTCCGCTTGCTGGGAAGCACCGTGTTCTCGCTTCATCCGATCCAGATCTTCCCACGTGGTGCGCCGTTAGCTCGCCGAGTTCTCTTGCTGAGCGGAATTTACTATGGCATTGAAGGAGAAGTTTCGGCCCTGAGAGTGGCCAGGAAACTTGTTTCTGACCTTGGTGGAAGGTATATTGTGATTCCTGCGGAACGCAAGGTTCTATATCATATCGCTTGCGTGTTTGCTTCAAATTATCTCGTTGCGTTGATCGGCTTGCTGCAAGAAGCAAGTCAAGAAATCGGAATCAATCGCAAGCAGTTTTTCAGAGTGTTTCAACCGCTGATTGCGACAACGCTGGAGCAGGTTCGGTCAGTTTCGCCGAGAGGGGCGCTCACGGGACCCATCGAGCGGGGCGACGGATCGACGGTCGAACGTCACCTCGAGGAGCTGAAAGTTTCGCAGTCGGAGCTTCTTTCCATCTATGCAGCAATGGGGCGTGCGGCTGTTCAGCTGGCGTTGAAAAAGAAAAGCTTAACTGAAAATCAAGCCCGGGAGATCTTCCGAATCCTTGAGAGGGTTCAGGGGATGGGAGTGGGAAGCTTAGCTGTCTGATCGTTCAATACAAATCAGTCTGCTGTGACATGATTCTGTGAGGTCTCCCTAAGGGGCCCGGATGGAACAGACAGTTCCAGGAATCGAACATATCTTTGAACTCATTTGATACTTTGACGAAACGAGAGTTTCTCCAGGTGGTATACGAAGAGTGGGACGCATTGTATGGGCTCCTTAGGCAGTTTCATCAAGATCTTCTTTCTGTACCAAAGTATGTTGGGGAGTGGTCCATCAAAGACGTCATCGGACACATTACCTCGTGGGAGGAAGAGTGTCTCGGGCGTATCGAACAGATGCAGCAGAACAGGCCGGTCCGGAGCGTGCCTGACGATGAAGTCCCCCGATGGAATCAAG
>JBHHZW010000041.1:0-10871 GCA_046758305.1 Bacteroidota bacterium
GAAAGCGATGTCCGGCGGCTTCGGCAGACGATCAAAAGCAAGCTCGATCTTGAGATGGCAGCCGTGGAGGAAATCGTGCGGTTTGCCATGGAAGTGGTGCCGGATCTCGTCACTCTGGTGCCGGAGCGTCGCGAGGAACTCACAACGGAAGGCGGACTCGATGTCCGAGCTCATCTTCCACTCATCGCGGATGTTGCCAAACAGCTCCACGAAAAAAAAATTCACGTGAGCTTGTTTGTGGACCCCGTCCCCGACCAAGTGGAGGCTGCGAAGGCGTCGGGCTCAGACAAGATTGAAATCCATACCGGTGAGTACGCAAATGCCCAGAGCGAAGACGAACAGCGTCGTCACCTTCAGCACATCCGCCAGATTGCCGAGCTCGGAAAACGTCTGGGGCTGGGCGTTAACGCCGGACATGGCTTGACCTACGACAACGTCCTGCCGATCGTCCGCATCTCAAGCATCGATGAAATCAGCATCGGCCATGCCATTGTGACGCGCGCGGTATTCGTGGGAATGGACCGCGCAGTCCGAGAGATGGTCCAGCTCGTGAAATCCCACTAACCGCCCGCGCACGTGGACTCGAACCTCTCCGAGCGAACACTCCTATCGTGAGACGATCTACTTCCGGGTCTACGACCCATTGGGGGCAAAGTGAGATTTTTGGCGAAAGGAGGATTGGAGTTAGCTGCCGCGTTCAAGCCTCTTGATCTCATCGCGGAGCTTAGAAGCGATTTCGTATTCTTCTCTTTCGACTGCTTCTTTGAGCTGATTGCGGAGGACATCCAACTTGCTGAGCTTCGGCGCGGCCGTTTTCTCTGAGCCTGGACTCAACTTACTGGGCAGGGCTTCCTCGTTCTCGGGGAGAAAGGATGCCTCTTCCATCACCTTTTCGGTAACGAAAATCGGGACACCGAACCGCACTCCGAGTGCGATCGCGTCACTCGGTCGGGAGTCGACCTCCTGGTTCGCACCCGAGCCTTCAAGGTTGAGCTTTGCAAAGAAGGTTCCGTCTCGAAGTTCACTGATGATGACTTCGGCAACGGAGACACCCAGTGTATCGATGATGTTCTTCATGAGGTCGTGTGTGAGCGGACGCGGAGGTTTGATTCCTTCCATCTCCAGAGCGATGGACTGCGCCTCGAAGGCACCGATGATGATGGGCAGCCGCCGATTCCCGTTGATCTCCTTCAAGATGAGCGCATAGGCGCCACCGCTTGCAGGACTGGTGGATAAACCTAGGATGTCAACTTGAATCTTCATCACGCACACCTCTTTCGCTATGGTCTGATGACCTGCCCCGAATATGGCTAAACTTACATACCCGCTATGTAACTTGCAAGTCTAAAATGTCACTTCCCGAGCAATTTCTTGAATTCTTCCTTCAATGCTGGCAAAATTTGAAACACATCGCCGACGATACCGTAATCTGCCACTTGAAAGATTGGTGCATCTTTATCTTTGTTGATTGCAACAATTACTTTCGATGAGGACATCCCCGCCAAGTGTTGGACTGCGCCAGAAATCCCACAAGCAATATATAATGAAGGAGATACCGTTTTCCCTGTTTGACCAACTTGCTCATCATGCGGCCTCCACCCTGCATCCACAACCGCACGCGATGCGCCTACGGCAGCACCGAGTACATCGGCCAGGCTTTCGAGAAGATGGAAATTCTCGGGACCTTTCAATCCGCGTCCGCCCGAGACGATGATTTCCGCCTCCGTCACGTCGGGTCGACCGGACTGAACCTCAACCCTGAGCACGCGAGCAGTAAAATCACGGTCGGACAACCCAAGGGTAATTTTTTCGACCGACGCCTCCTGTCCGTCAGCGGTCCCCGCCGTGAAGACATTCGGCCGCAAAGTAAACAACTTGACAGCAGAATTCACCTTCACGTCAATCAGCGCCTTGCCGGCGTAGATCGGTCGAGTCGCGATGACCTCCCCGTTTTCGACCTTCAACGCCGTGCAATCAGCGACGAGGCCAGCCGAGAGCTTCACTGCAACACGCGGAGCAAGATCTTTTCCGAGCGCGCTCGCTGGAATGAACACCGTATCCGCTTCCTCTTTCCGAGCTACCTCCGCCACGATTTTGGCATACGCTGTCGTCGAATACTTTTCCAACCGAGGATCTTCAGCAATTAAGACACGTGTTGCACCATATCCACCGAGCTCAGGTGCGATACGCTCGACGCTGCTGCCGACGACGAGCACGACAAGCTCCGATCCTGTCTCCTCCGCGATCGTCTTGCCGGCCTTCGTGACCTCGAACGCTGACTTCTTGAATGCGTTATCGCGTTGTTCTGCAAAGCCAAGAATTTTCTTTGCCATGACCGGAAACCTTCACCATCAAACAATGAACTCCGGGCAACTCCCGCGGTGACTTGGCTCACCGCACACACATCACAGCAATTTGGCTTCCTCGCGCAGCAACCTGACCAATTCTGGAACGGCACTGACGTCCGTGCCGACGATCTTTCCAGCCTTTTTGGGGTCCGGTTTGCGCATCTGCAAGACTTCGACGAACATCTCTGCCGACCCGACCGACTTTTCTTCGATCCGCTTGCTCTTCGCCGCCATGATCCCTTTCAGGGAAGGATACCGCGGCTCATTCAGTCCCTTTTGAGCCGCCAGCACGGCGGGCAGCGCCGACTCCACGACTTCGTGGCCGCCCTCAATCTCCCGTTCACACACGATCTTTCCATCCCGGATTTCCACATTGACAACAACCGAGACGGAGGGCATATCCAATAACTCCGCGATCAACCCGGCCATCGCCGCGTTGTCGTAGTCAATCGATTGCTTGCCAACCCAGATCACATCAGGCGACATCTCCTGAAGTACATCGGAAAGAACACGTGCAATCCCGAGGGAATCTCCCACGGAATCGTCCTTAAGGAGCACCGCTCTATCCGCCCCCATCGCGAGTGCTTTCCGGAGAGTCTCTTTGTGAGAATCACCACCGAGAGAGATGGCGATCACTTCACCGCCATGCTTTTCTTTCATCCGGAGCGCTTCCTCAAGCGCAAATTCGTCGTAGGGATTCAGGACGTAGTTTACACCCGTTTTGTCCAGACTTTTTCCGTCGGAGCCAACTTTGACTCTCGTTTCCGTGTCCGGAACATGGTTGACGCAAACGACGATCTTCATAACTATTTCTCGGGACCCTCCGTTCCCATCAGTTTTCCGGTGTCGAAGCAGCTCATTCTCTTTCGTGAGAAATTCAGTAAGAACCTCTGCACGCACTACAAATCCGATTTCCGGACCGCTCCACAATCGCGCGATCTTCCTCTTCCGTCCCTGTGCTTGCCTGAACCAGTCTACAGTTCACCCCTACCGACTTCGATCGTCAGCATACATATGTCTGATGGAGGAAGTCGTGAATCTTGAGATTGTGTGAACGTGGCGTGACCGGAAGAGGATCCACCGAGGCTAGGCGGTTCCTCGTTGCGGGGAAGAATTCCTACTCAACGCGTACATATGATCCCAAGTGGGAAGCGTCGTCAATATACGGACTAGCACTAAAACATGCAAGGAATGGCTTACCTTCGACGATTGATACTTTGCGGTTTTCTTCGTAACTTATTTGCATCCATCAGAAGCTGCGCCGAAGACATGGACGGCTGCACGTTGGATCGTGGAGGAATTTCGACAGCAAGACACCCAACACGGTTCGAGTGAGACACGATCTTGTCAGGACCTTCAAATACTGCTGGGTCCCGCTGACGGTAAATTGAAAAACACGGAGTCCTCGTCATTTTCAATCCATAAAGGAGAGCAACGAACAGCGTATGCCGCAACATCAATCAGCGCAGAAGCGCAGTCGACAGGCGGAGAAGCGCCGCAACAGGAACCGACATTATACATCGATGATGAAGTCCGCCATCCGGAAGGTACGCACGACAACCGATAAAGCAGCAGCAAAGACGGCGTTGAAGAACGCGGTCACACTCCTGGACAAGCTCGCGGGGAAAAGAATCATCCATCCCAACAAGGCCGCGAACCAGAAGTCACGTCTCACGCGGTTAGTCAACAAACTTCCGTAGGGGGCATTTTGCTCGCAAAAAGTGCGCTGCCCCCGAGTGTTGACTTAGCCGCGGAACGTGAATCCGCTCTTGATCTTTTCCTCCCGTTTATTTCTTTTCTTGAAGTTCTCGAATCCGTGCGGCGAATTTTTCTCCGTGATCCGTCTTTTTCTCGATGAGCAGTCGATAGATGCGTATGGCTTCATCGTACGCCCCCTGCGATGCGTAGATCTCCGCCATCGTCTCACTGACGATCTCCACGTCTTGCGAACGCTCATCTACGTTCGCCTGCGCGTCAGCGATTGCATTAGGATCGGGAGCCATCCGTTTCACGTGCTTGAGTTTTTCCGCAAGAACCTCAAGGTCCGTGAATCCTGTTCCGGAAGGCGGTCCGACCAGGTCCTCCGGGCGGACGGGTGATTCGGTGGAGGGTGCTCCTTCTTGAGTCTCAAGGTCAGAGCCCTCTACGGGTTTCTCCGCGACTCCTGCACTACGGTCAGTCGCTGCCGTCGCATGCTTCTCTTCATCTCGCCTTGATCTCAAAGGTTCAACGATAGGCGTCGGTCTGTCCAGTGCATCCGGAGCTAGAGGAGCCAATTGTTTCAAGAACAGCTGTGCGGGCAGACAGCCGGGAAGCAAGGTAAGCACTCGCCGAAAGGCGTTCTTTGCCTCAGCATAGCGATCTAAGGCGAGGAAACACTTCCCGAGGATGAGATGAGCGGTCGGATAGTCCGGGTAGAGCGAGATCCCTCGCTCGCAGAGCACCTTCGCTTCGCTAGTGCGGCCTGCTTTGAGGTAGTGGCTCGCTAGCCGAATGGAGAGGGGAGAGTTCGGATTGTCCTCAAGTCTTTGCTCGAGATACCGTATCTCCGCAATAGAATCACGTCGGGATATGCGACTCCGAGTGTGCTCTCCCTCCGGCATAATTGCCCATCGTTTTCACGGATGACTTCCGACCTCGCCTCTGTGTCCAACGCGCGAGAAGTGCACGCTGGAACCACAAAAGGGGGAGTTATCCAAAATCACGAGAGAACATGAGCTGAAGAGAAACGCCCTGCAATACCTCAGAGAGAAAATGGTCGTTGACGTTACCATCCAGAGACAGTCTGGATCAATATGTCTTCTGTCAGCTTATCGATGGATTCCGCAATCCCTGTATCTCTCTCCAGCACTCCAGCCCCTGACTCATAATCACCCCAGTTTGAAAAGTTCTTTTGCCACAGCTTCTTCTGCAGTTTGAGGTCGTGGTACACCACGTTGAGGGTAATGGTGACGCGGCGCTTCCGGACCTGCTCCCCTTCCGCAACGACCAGTGGCTCGTCGCGCACGGCCGTGATCGTACCCTCCAACATCGAGTCGGCTTTCCCTCGGTCGGAAACCCCCACCGTGTTATCCCGAACGAATCGGTCGATCAGCTCGTTGGTGAACCGTTCGCGCAGCCCCGGCTCTCCAAACCCGCTGACATCCTCAAAGGGAGGAAGAGCGATCGTCTTGATATGAGAAGGAACAGACGTGCCGCGGAAGGAGTAGATACCGCAGCCCACTGAAAGGAGAGCGACACTCCAGAGTACTATTGAAAGACCGGAATACCACCAGCCCGACGGATGAGAGCGTGGAGGTTGATGTCGTCCCGACTTGCCCCGACTTTGTTGGGGCGTTGTCGGCATGAGCTCTCGCTCACTTGTTTGGAAGGCCATACTGTTTAATCTTGCGATAGAGCGTGCGCTCGCTGATGTTCAGCGCTTTTGCTGCCAACCGACGGTTTCCGCGGTATCGTTCAAGCGCCTCCGTGATCAGCCTGCGTTCCATCTCGTCGAGAGAAAGACTCTCCTCCCCGTGGTCCGTGTCGACGCTGGCGACGCTGTATTCCGTATCGTACGCCATCGTGCTCGGCACCTGTACGCCACGCTGCGTCAGGAAATTCTTAATGTCGACGATATCGCTCTTCATATCAAGCAGCGCACGGTAGATCAGCTCACGCTCTGCTTGCTCCGGCGTCTTCTGGACAAAGACCGGCAGACCCCGCTCTCCGTCAATGCGATGGTATTCCCGAAGATACCTCCGCACATCATCGGCGTCGATCATTTTGCCGGCTTCGATCACGAGCATGCTTTCGATGAGGTTCCGCAACTCACGTACATTGCCGGGCCAGTCGTAGTTTTTCAGGACCTCCATTGCCTCGTCCGTGGCCCCTCCAAAAGCGATGCCATTCCGGTCTGCAATTTCTTTCACAAAGTGATTAAAAAAGAGGCGGATGTCCTCACGCCGCTCGCGTAGGGGCGGGACTCGAATGTTGACGGAGCGCAATCGAAAGAACAAATCCGGACGGAAGTTTCCCGCACGGACCTCGCGTTCCAAATCCTTGTTCGTTGCAGCGATGAAACGCACATTCACCTTCCGTAGAGTGGAGCCCCCAACCCGCATGAATTCTCCGTTCTCGAGTGCACGTAAGAACTTCACCTGGGTCCCAAGCGGGAGCTCACCGATCTCGTCGAGGAAAATCGTTCCGCCATCCGCCAGCTCGAAGTAACCCTTTCGCGTCTCCGTCGCCCCCGTGAACGCGCCCTTCTCGTGACCGAAGAGCTCGCTCTCGATGATCCCTTCCGGGATCGCACCGCAGTTGACCGTGACCAGGGGCTTCTGTGCCCGGCGACCAGAATTGTGAATCGCCTTGGCGATCACCTCTTTCCCGACACCGCTTTCTCCTGTGATCAACACCGTGATGTCAGTCGGGGCCACTTGCTGGATCACATCGACGATCTCTTGAATCTCGAGCGACTGCCCGATCATCCCGTGCTTCTGCTGAAACTCTGATCTGTCCACACTGACCTCTTTCACGCTCATCTGCTTACCGAGCCACGACGAAAGAATCGATCCTGTACTTCGCTTGCAAATCCAGGCTGAACCTTCTCGCGTCCTCCAAGGCTGTGAACGATCCGACCCAGACAGCATGAAGACTCTGTCGGTCCAGGACCTTGCTCCGAACCTCCACTTCGTAGCCCTCGCCCTGGAAGAAATTCTTCAAGGAACTGGCGTTCCCCATCTCCCGGAACGCACCCACCTGGACTGAATAGGCAGAACCCGTGCTCACTGGCTTCGGCCGGTTGGGAGGCTGAGCACCACTTGCAGGCTGCGGTGGTCCAGGAGCAGGCCGTCGGGTTGCGCGAGCAGCGATCCGTGTCTCTTTCTTGCCCGTGACGTATTCAGACTCTGGATATTTTCTCCTGAGTTCAGCACGTTTCTCTTCCGCCGTTTTGTACAGTCCCAAGGAATAGTAGAATTGGTACACTTTGTAGAGCGCATCATCTGCCCATTCGCTCTCGGGAAAATTATCCACCACACTCTGGAAAATCTTAGCCGCCTCCGCGCCATCCGAAGTCAGCATCCCTTGCAAGAAAATGACCCCCGCGTCACGCTGATACCGTGCGAGAAGCTTTGGCAGTTCCGCCTTCACCTGGTCTGCCTGGCCTCGCTGAATCTTATCCAAATAGCGCTGAATATCAGCCTGCTGCTGACCCATACCAGAGGAGAAAATCTGAACGACCAGAAAAAGAATGAGTCCGACATGCCTGACATTCATAATGACCTCATACGATCGTGGATGCGCGTGGCTGGCAGATATAAGGGAGCTGGACGTCAACCATTCCGTTGTCCCGCACTAGGAAGCCGAAAAGCGTCGCTGAGTTCACTCTTTCGACCCTGACCCGCACATATTCCCCAGGATTGCACAGAGTTTTCGGAAAAATGACAACTCTGTTTGTGTCCGTCCGACCCACGTACTCATCGGGGGATCTCTTGCTCGGTCCTTCAACAAGAACCTCTACGACTTCACCGATCATGGATTGGTTCTTCTCATACGAGATCCGTTGCTGGAGTTCGATGATCTCGTTCAGGCGAGCCACCTTGACTTTGTCGGGCACATCGTCGCCCCACGCATACGCCTTGGTGTGCTCGCGAGGAGAGTACTTGAACATAAAGGCCCCGTCGTACCGGACCTCTTCGATGAGGTTCAACGTCAGGCGATGATCCTCTTCGGTCTCCGTACAGAAACCAGCGATGATGTCCGTCGAAACACTCACTCCTGAAATCGTCCTTCTGATTCTCTCCACCAGATTCAGGTAGTGCTCCCGCGTGTACGTGCGGTTCATGAGTTTGAGAATTCGGTTGCATCCGGATTGTACAGGGAGATGAACGTAATTGCAGATGTTCCTATGATCTGCGATGGTCTCAATCAGTTTGTCCGACATATCCTGTGGATGGGAGGTCGTGAATCGGACCCGGCCACTGCGATCCACTTGAGCAACTGCAGCAAGTAAGTCTGCAAAGTCATGGCCGCCGTCGCGGTAGGAGTTCACATTCTGACCGAGAAGGGTCACTTCCTTGAATCCACGTTCAATGAGCTGCGCCACCTCGCGCACGACACTTTCGAACGAACGGCTGCGTTCCCGTCCGCGAGTGTATGGCACGACGCAGAAGGTGCAGAACTTATCGCACCCGCGCATCACGGAGATCCATGCACTGATGCCTTCCGTACGCATCGGCACGATGTCGTCATAGTTCTCGACGCGGGAGAGGCGTACGGCGATTCCTTTTTGTCCGAGTGTTGCGTCTTCGGCGAGTTCCGGAAGTTTTCGGTATTCATCCGGCCCAACCACCATGTCGACGATGCTTCCCTCGTCCACAAGCCGGGACTTCAGGCGCTCCGCCATACAGCCCAGTACGCCGACGACGACGCTAGGATTTGCACGCTTGTATCGCTTGAACTGGGAAAGTCGGCCCAGCACCCGCTGTTCAGCGTGCTCCCGCACGGCACAGGTGTTTACCAGGATCAAGTCGGCTCGGGAGATGTCCGTTGTCACCTCGTATCCGTGCTTGTCCATGATGCCAAGGACGATCTCGCTGTCGGCCACGTTCATCTGACAACCGTAGGTTTCAATGTAAACCCGTCTTGTCCCTTTGTCCATCCCTCTAGCTCAGTTCTGAATCGACGAACATGTAATATACACCCACACTGACAAAAAGTCAAGACATTCAACCGCCCATCATATCTCTTGATTTTTCGTCAACGAACTCTGTTCCGAGATAACGACGCCCTTATTGTCAATTCGTCATACGGGAATGATCCCCGACACTTTTTGTTCGGGAACTCCACACGCAGTATAAACTGGAGTTCAGAAAGATCCTGGAGCAAAGACAATCCAAGAGCAGCAACGAGACTGAATCAACCTTTACAATCTCCCTGAACTCATCCGGTCCTTATGCATTAATCAAGTCCTCTCTACCAGTTCAGTCCCTTTCGCGATTGAACATCTACGACTTACTAGAGGACAGATGGGAAAACGCTCGTACATGGTGCACTGCCAGCCGGCCGTCACTCGGCACGTTGGGGCCGTACTAATTCACACCGACACACCTTCAGTTCAAGTCTCTACTTTTATCAACTGATCACGACAGGCATCAATGGCAAACAAATTTCTAAAGCAAAATGCTCCTCCTGCGTGAGAACATCGGTTCACCCACCCAACACACAAGCGCCCTTTCCATTGCATCTCATAATTTTCAATCGTATATTCCGACGTCCTTTTCCAATCCCCGAACGCCAACTCATTCTTCGTCACAAAACTCATGCCACCTGGTATCATCGAGTCCATTCACGCCAAAGCCAAATCCTTAAAGAAGACGGTCGTACTTCCGGACGCGAGCGACGAACGAATGGTCCGCGCAGCCAAGATTATCTCGGAACAAGGCCTCGCTCACCCCATCCTCATCGGGAACGAACAGGAGATCCGCGCGAAAGCTCAACACCTCAGCGTCCAGCTCAACAGCGTCCGCATCGTGGATCCCGTGCGCTCTGAAAAGCTCAGCGACTTTTCTCACATCTTCTATAACCTGCGAAAGTCCAAGGGCGTTGAGTTCACGCAGGCCCAGAAAACCATGAAAAATCCGCTGTACTTTGGAGCTATGATGGTCCGGGATGGCATGGCGGACGGAAGCGTTGCAGGTTCGCTTTCGAGCACCGCTGATGTCCTTCGCGCCGGCATTCAGGTGATTGGACTTGCCGAAGGCGTCAGCATTGTCTCGAGCTTCTTTATGATGGTGTTTCCGCACAAAGTGTACACGTTTGCCGATTGCGGGGTGGTACCGGACCCGGATACCCAGCAACTTGTCGAGATCGCGATCACGACGGCAGAAAATCACCGCAAATTGTCTGGCGAGGAGCCGCGCGTGGCGATGCTTTCGTTCTCGACGAAAGGCAGTGCGATCCATTCGCACGTAGAGAAGGTCCAGGAGGCGGTCAAGCTGGCCAGGAAAAAGCGACCGAACCTAATTCTCGACGGCGAGCTGCAGCTCGACGCGGCAATCGTTCCTGCAGTCGCGAGATCCAAGGCACCGGGAAGTCCTATCGAAGGCAATGCCAACGTGCTCATCTTTCCCGACCTCGATGCGGGGAACATCGGCTACAAGATCGCTGAACGGATGGCCGGCGCAAAAGCCTTTGGTCCCATCGTGCAGGGCTTGAAGCAGCCTGCCTTTGACCTCTCGCGGGGCTGCAACGTGGACGACATCGTCAACGTCGTTGCCATCAACGCAGTAATGGGTACAACGTAGACACCAACAGCAGTTAGCTGTGAGGTACCCCCGACCTCGCCCCGGCAAAGTCGGGGCGAGGTCGGGGTGTCCCGAACCAACGCTGTTCGTCCAGCCGTTGCAGGTCGGCACTCGTGGCGAAGTCCCAAGGGGATCACTTTGTGACCCTCTGCCGAAGGTCGTCAGCCCGATTCGCCCCGACGCGTCAGGCCGAGCCCAGGGGGTGATCCACCAGTACACAAGAACTGCGCGTGAA
>JBHHZW010000042.1:0-10638 GCA_046758305.1 Bacteroidota bacterium
ATACCGAACAAAGCATCGTCGACGTTCTCATGCCGTGGATAGGCTGTTCGAAATTTGTCATATGCCAGTATCGCTCTCGGATAGTCCAGGAGTTTCATCTCATAGATCTGCGCGGCCGCGAAGCCAGCCTCTGCAGCAGAGGCGTCGTCCGGATACCGTTCCCAGAAGTCCGTGTAAAAATTGACCGCCTCTTGGTAGCTTTTCAGTAAGTACGCATTGCGTGCGTAGAACAGATAACCGGCGCGTCGGTCTGACTCGGGTGCATGATTGGCTCTCAACAGCCGCGCATAATACGCGTTTGCTCGTGCATATTGTTTTTGCTTTTCGAGAGCCTGCGCCGTCCTTAGATACACGTTCGACACACGATTGTTTTTCGGGTACGATCGAATGAAGTTTTCGTACGTTACGAGGGCGTTCTGGTAATCCAGGAGCTTCATGTAGGAATCGCCTATGGCGATGAGCGATTCCTGTTTCAAACTCGTGTCGACGTCTGCAGTCGCGGCACTGAGCTGCTGAAACGAAGCGATGGCCTCCAGATGCTGGCCGTAGTTCTGCTGAATCTTGCCGAGCTGGAGAAAGGCACTCGAGGTGGCAGCTGTGGTTCGATAGTTGTTGATCACCAGACGAAAGTCATTTTCTGCCTCCTCGATTCTCCCGACGAGTTGGAACAGGGCACCTCGCGAGACCAGTGTCTGGGCTTTCAGCTCCGGCGGTGCTTCGGCAGCGAGAACACGGTTGAATTCTGTCAGCGCCTGCTGGTGATTCCCTTCTTCAGCGTAAAGGGCTCCAAGAAGGAGGCGAGCGTTCAGCACCGTGGCGCTCGCTGCATATTCATCAATCAGAGCGCGAAGGGCTTTCCCGGCGTTCTCGACATCACCGGCGCGTTTAAAGTATTCGCTAGACTTGATGAGGGCGTCAGGTGCGATTTTGCTACTTGGATGGAATATCTTGACGCGTTCAAACGCTGAAGCTGCCTCCTTATAGTTAGTCATCTCAGCGTAAGCCTCTCCGGTCTTCCACCACGCCTCAGGAGCTCTGACGTGTGCCGGGTAGGTAAGAGCAAAGGTTTGGAAAACGATGCGTGCTTCTTCAAACTGATGCAGCTTCATCTGTGTCAATCCAAGGAAGAAGCGCGCCTCGATGCCATTTTGGGTGTTGGGGTAAGTACTGATGAACTGTTTGAATTGCTCCACTGCAAGATCATACATTCCGTCGTTGTAGAGGTTAACGGCAAGTTTGAAGTTAGCGTTTTCCTGGGTGTCTTGGGAGAAGAGGGTGGGGTGTAGTAAAACGTTAAGAACCAAGAGCAGGCCGTAAATCCGTGTGCCCCGACGAGACTTCATCTAGTTCATCGCACTGTTCGCTATTCTGACCGTCTTGGCACCAAATGTAACACATTAGGCCGAGGGAATCAAGGATTGCAGGTCGCAAACGTATGAGAGCATTTAGTCCGCTTAACAAATGCAATGTGCTCGCGTCCATGTTGCTCTATTGGGGTCGAGATAGGCTGAGCGTCAGCTGCCCGAGGCGATTCACTCCGCGGCCAGCAGGAAAATCACAGCTTCTTGAACATCAACGCCCGCTTCACTTGCTGAATGGCGCCCGTGACGTCGATACCGCGCGGACAGGCTTCCGTGCAATTGAAGACAGTACGGCACCTCCAGACTCCATCACCACTATTCAGGATTTCCAGTCGTTCTTCTGCTTCCTCATCGCGGCTGTCGAAAATGAACCGGTGCGCGTTCACGATCGCTGCAGGACCGTAATAGTCGTCATTCGACCAGTACGGTGGGCACGCCGTCGTGCAGGCGGCACAGAGAATGCACTTGGTTGTATCGTCAAACCGCTCGCGCTGTTCCGGGGTCTGAAGCCGCTCCCGCACTGGATCCTGCGAATGCGTGATCAGATACGGCTTGATGGCTTCGTAATTCCGGAAGAATTTCGACATGTCGACCACAAGGTCCTTGACTACCGGCAGACCACGCATCGGCCCGACAGTGACCTTCTTTCCGACGTCTTTGATCAACACTTTGCAGGCGAGGCGATTCCGACCGTTGATGACCATCGCATCGGACCCGCAGATGCCGTGCCCGCAAGAGCGGCGGAACGTGAGCGTTGAATCGATGTGCCACTTCACGGTGTGAAGCGCGTCGAGTACGCGATCGACCGGCTCGGCGTCGACTTCATACTCTGCATAACGTGGCTTTTCATCTTTCTCCGGATTGAAGCGCTGGATTTTCAGTCGAACTTTCAAGGGTCATCTGCCCATGTGTTGTCTATATAGGTTTAACCACAGAGGACACAGAGTTGACAGAGCAATAGAGACGGTCTTTGAGACGTATCACTTCTCCTCTGGGCAATCGAACCCTGCGTCCCCTGTGACCTCTGTGGTTCGTCTTTCGTTATTCGGCCTGCCCAGGGATCTACCTCAATATTTTCGTTCTTTAGGCTGGAATCGTGTGATCACCACCGGCTTGAACTTCAGCTCAAACGAACCGTTCTTGCGGTAGGCGAGCGTGTGCTTCAACCACTCCGCGTCATCTCGCTTCGGGAAATCCTCCCGGTAATGCCCGCCGCGACTCTCCTGACGTGCGAGCGCACAGAAGACAAGCACTTCGGACAAATCGAGTAAGTATCCAAGCTCCAAGGCCTCCAACAAATCTGTGTTGAATTTTTTTCCCTTGTCTTGAATCGCGATGTTTTGATAGCGTTCTCGGAGACCTTTCAGAACGCCGAGGAGATTCTGGAGATCTGTACCCGTGCGAAACATGGACGCTTTATCGATCATCTCTTCTTGAAGCTTCTGGCGAATATCAGCTACGTTCTCTCCCTGCTTTCGGCTCACGATACGAGCGATCTCCTCTTCGGATCGTCCCGCGGCATCTTTCGGCAGCTCCGAGAAATCGGCCTCCTGGGAGTGCTTGGCCATGTGCTTGCCAGCGCGCCGACCGAAGACGATAATGTCTACGAGGGAATTCGTTCCCAGGCGGTTCGCGCCGTGGACGGAGACACAGGCACACTCGCCAGCTGCGTACAAACCCTCGACCGGTGTATTCTTCTCGTCGAAAATCACCCGGCCGTCGATGTCAGTCGGTATGCCGCCCATCGGATAATGCGCCGTCGGCTGAACTGGCACCAGCTCGGTCACGGGTTCGATCCCGAGGTAGACGCGTATGAATTCGGTGATGTCCGGCAGCTTCTTGTCGATCACCTCTTTCCCAAGATGCCGGATGTCAAGATGGAGGAAATCTTTGCCGTCGACACCGCGTCCCTCGTGCACCTCACGATACATGGCGCGCGCGATAATGTCACGCGGCGCGAGGTCAAGCAGCGCAGGACTGTACCGTTTCATGAACCGCTCGCCATCCTTGTTAATCAATATTCCACCTTCACCACGTGCAGCTTCGGAAATCAGGATTCCGAGTCGATAGATTCCAGTTGGGTGGAACTGAAAAAATTCCATGTCTTCCAGGGGCAACCCACGACGCAGCGTGAGCGCAACACAATCACCTGTCATGGCATGAGCATTCGAAGTGATCTTGTAAATGCGCCCAAAGCCTCCTGCCGCGATCATCACGACCTTGGCGTGAAAAAGGTGCAGCTCGCCTGTGGCGACTTCATAGGCGATTACGCCTTTGCAGATGTAATCTTCGAGGATTAAATCAACGACCTGAAACTCGTTGAAAAACCTGACGTTGTTCTTGATGCATTGTTGATACAGTGTCTGAAGGATCATATGGCCCGTCCGGTCCGCGGCATAACAGCTGCGCTTAACTGGTGCCTCGCCGTAATTTCGCGTGTGGCCTCCGAACGGCCGCTGGGCGATCTTGCCTTCTGGCGTGCGGCTGAAGGGTAGACCCCAGTGCTCGAGCTCAAGGACCGCCTCGATCGCTTCCCGGGTCATCACCTCGACCGCGTCCTGGTCAGCCAGATAATCGCTTCCTTTGACTGTGTCGAACATGTGCCATTCCCAGCTGTCCGGCTCCATGTTCCCCAATGCTGCGCCGATGCCGCCCTGCGCGGTGCCAGTGTGGGATCGGGTCGGATAGAGTTTGCTCACGACGGCAACGCTGGCACGTGCAGACGCGAGAAGCGCACCCATCAGACCAGCACCGCCTGCCCCAACAATGACCGCATCGAATTTGTGAACCGTCATGAGAACAATGACTTTTCTCTTTGAGACTTACGTGCTCACTGGTTGAAACGTCACGATCACGAGTGCTCCGAGAAGAAGAAGGGCGAATGCGATGACGTAGAGCGTCGACAAAGAGACCACGCGCCATCCTTGCGAACGCACATAATCAACAATCAGCATCCGTGCACCGTTCACTCCGTGGAACAGCGCAAGAAACAACATGATCAAATCGTAGGTCCGCCAGAATGGAGTCGCATATCGCTCGGCGACAAACGCATAGTCTATCTCAGCCACGTCGTTGAGAATATGCATGATAAACAGGTGTCCAAGTGCCATGAATATCAAGACGATCCCTGAAATTCGCATAAAGAACCAGGCGAACAATTCAAAGTTGCTGCTCGTCGGAGCAGGACGAGCGCCGTAGGCTGGCATGACGAGTTCTCTTTAAATTGCTTCTTATTGAAACAGCGGGGCAAGCATGTAATATACCATCGGAACGAACACAACCACGTACGCCGTGCCCCCGATATAAAACATCGCTTTCTCGTACCGTACACCGTTCGGCCAGAAGTCGATGAGAATGATCCTGATTCCATTGAGGGCATGGAAAAGCAGTGCGGCCGCCAGAACCACCTCTCCGAAGCGGACGGCCGGATGCGCATAGATCGCGACGAACTTGTTGTAGACTTCGGGTCCCCATCCTATGAGAGCGGTGTCTATGATGTGAGCGGCAAGGAAAATCAAAACTCCGACACCGGTCACTCGGTGGAGGACGTACGACAACATTCCTTCAGTGGGTTTATACATCGTGATTCCCTGTTCAAAGCTAATGTCTCACGAGCTGGCGTGAATCGACTGAGCGTCGCTCATTATTCTTCGACAACGATGTGGGTGTCGGTTTCCTGGACGCCGTCGACTGCGTGAATTTGAGTCAGTACAACGTTGGCAAGAGCCTTATCGTCCTTGACCTCCGCGTACGCGAAGATGTCCGGCCGTCCCCAGCAGGTGTACGCTGTCTTGATCCCTTCGATGGTTGAAACCTTCTTCATCACGTTCTTCGTGCGACCCGCTCGGACATTGATGGGAATGTAAGTCTTCATGGATAGTCCTTTCGAGGATTTGTTGACTGACTGGTTCTGACAGAAAGATTGAAATCTATGGATTGACGAGCGGATAATCACACGATCGAAGGATGGAAGATTTGACGCACACGAGCTTCGCACTGCAGGCGTTGCTCCTCTACAATTACAATCAATGCCAAAGTCACCTGTCCGCGACAAGTCGGCATCGTCGGAACCATCAAAAATGATCAACTCGTCACCAGAGATCCTTAGTCGTCCGTCACTGCCCCCGGCGGCCGAAAATCCACATATCGGAGCACGGTGTGGTCCTGAATTGCTCCAAACCATTTCCGTCGAAATTCGTTGGCCTCCTCGGAGAGTAGCCATTTGCGGAACTGCTCCGCTCCTTCTTGGTTTTCCCAGAACGCCTCGTGAAGATACCGAGGGCGCTTCACCGGTCTATTCTTCTCGTACGTTCCCTCTAAGCCGTCGAGGAAAAGCCATGTTTTCCGTTCGAGGCATCCGTACTTCCTGGACCTTTCCATCAAGGCGCTGTCGAGCCACTCGATAAAGGAGCTCTCCGGCACTCCGGGCTTAATGTCGAATATATGCACCAGGCGAAGCATCGTCGTATCCTCCACTGCTGGTTTTGCCTAAGGCGTTCACTGTCAAGGAACATCTTCGAAGATCGGGCCGATTGCTCACAATCATCGGCTCAGACGTCGACGCTGTGCAATCTGATCGACTTGGTCGATACTACATGATGTCGCATCCCAACCTCCTTTGGCTCGAACCCCATGGCTAATCCCAGGAGCTGTGGTAGATGGAGAATCGGCAGTCCGATCGGTTGTTTCTTCACATCAGCCGCGTCCGGTTGATTGGCATCGAGGTTTAGGTGACAGAGGGGGCATGGGGTCACCATACAGTCCGCCCCGTTATCCCTCGCTTCGAGGAGGTGGTCTCCAGCCATCGAAACGGAGTTTGTTCTATTCATCGTCAGGATCGGGAACCCGCAACATTTCGTTTTTCCCCTGAAATCCACTGGCGTTGCACCCAGTGCTTCGATGATCTTTTCGAGGTAGGTTCCTCGCTCAGGATACTGCTTGAAGTCGAGCACTTGTGAAGGACGAAGGATATAGCACCCGTAGAAAGGCGCGACGCGCAGTGTTTTGAGTGGCCGTTTGACAAACATCTTCAATTTCTGCAATCCGATATCCTCGACCAGAATCCAGGTGAGATTCTTTATCGTCAAGTTTCCGCTGTAGTGCAATCCTTCCGCTCTGAGGGCCTCATTAATTCTGCTGAGATGATCAGGCATTGAACGGACCCTGGCGTTCACTTGGCTCATCACCCCCTGGCAGGTGCTGCAGATGTTCAGCAGTGTGAGGTTCAGCCGCTCTGCCATGGCAAATGTCCGCACGTTGATCGCGTCCGCGAGGTCGGGGTTTTGCTCATGGATGACGTGCGCACCTGTGCATGCCCCCTCGGTCAGCTCGACGAGCTCGAGGTCGAGCTGCTGGGAAACTTTCATCATCGAGGTATACAACTCGCGACAGGCACCACGGGAAACACAGCCGGGGAAGAATGCATAGCGCATAACGTTTCTACTCTAACGACTTAGGGCTACCTGTGTTTCTGAGATTCAGTTTGGGTTTCGTTGAAACTTCTCAAACAGTTTCCTGAGTCGATCGACACCCGGTATCGGCTTGTGAATCGGGGTCGGCGTCTTCAGCCGCAGGACCATTCGAATGCCGCCGGGAACCAGTCGGAGAAGTTCTTTGAAATTGAATGGGCCGAACGATTTCTGCAAGAGACTGAACTCATTCAGCCAGCCGCTGTGTTTGATACTCTCCGCAAATGCGAGACTGTGCTTGGAACCGTAGTTATCGGTGATATTGAGTTCGATCGCTTTTTCACGCAATGCCATGATCCGGTCCATCGGTGCAACTCCTTTGGGACAAACTTCCACACACTCCATGCAGCGTGTGCAATCCCAAATTCCGGTTGCTTCGCTCAGTTTCTCCAGACGACTCGTTGTCGTTGCGTCACGCGGGTCCGCTACGAACCGGTATGCTTTGGCCAGCGCAGCCGGAGCGAGGAACGTCCCTTCATAGGGTTTTGCCATCTTCAATTCGGCTTCGAGCACCGTGCAATCCGACACACACGCACCGCACATGATGCAGTCCATGACGCCAGCGAGGTTTAGCATCGCTTCGTTCGGGACGATGTATTCATGCTCTGGCTGGGGTCCCGCTGGCTGCAGCCATGGTTCAACGTTATTCACTTTGTCCCAGAATGGCTTCATGTCGACCACAAGATCCTTGATGACAGGTAAATTACCCATCGGCTCGACCATGATCGTCTCACCCTGGGGAACAATATCCACGACCTTTGTCTTGCAGGCGAGCTTCGCGTGGCCGTTGAGACGCATCGCGCACGAACCACATATCGCGCTTCGGCACGAACAGCGCAGTGCAAGCGACTCGTCGATCTCTTCACGGACCTGTATCAGCGCGTCGAGAACCACCGCGTAATCGGGCATCTCGAGAGTATACGTCTGTTGCCAGGTCTTCCTGCGCTCTGGGTCGTGTCGCTGAACCCTGAGATTGACTCGCACAGAAGCTCTCTCCTCTTGGAGTCTGTACAATGAATGCTCTCAGCTCGTCAACTGTCAAATAACGTCAGTACACCCGTTCCTGCGGCTGCCAGCGCGTGATGGTCACCGGGAGATAATCCAGCCGGGGACCATCGGGTGTAGAGTATGCCAAAGTGTGTTTCAACCAATTCGTGTCATCTCGCTTCGGAAAGTCGGTCCGAAAATTGGCGCCCCGGCTTTCCGTGCGCGCTAGAGCGCTTGCGACGATCGCCTCGGCGCAGTCCAGCATGAAGCCCAGCTCCAGAACAAACGTCAAATTCATGTTAAAAATCTTGCCTTTGTCCTGTACCGGGACTCGATTGAAGCGCTCTCTCAAGTGCTTCAAGCCTTTGACGCTTTCCCTCAATCCCTCTTCGTTCCGGAATACCCCGACTTTTTGATTCATCAGTCTTCCCATTTCCAAGCGGATTCTTGCTGCAGTGTCTTCGGTCGACATGTGTGCGAAAATGTCCCTAATCTCGTTCTCATCGATGCTCACACGGCTTTCGGGAACGTTGTGGTGGTCAATCGTTTTCGCACGTTCAGCGGCGGCTTTGCCCGCTCGCCGACCGAAGACCACCGTCTCCAGCAGCGAATTGGCACCAAGGCGGTTTCCGCCGTGGATGCTTACGCACGCACATTCGCCAGCACCGTACAGGCCGGGGACCGGTGTTGCCCCGTTCGTATCGGTCTTGATGCCACCCATCTGATAATGCATTCCGGGTCGAATCGGTATCGGTTCCTTGGTGAGGTCGACGTTCGCGTAGTCAAAGGATATTTCGTAAATCTGTGAAAGTCGAGTGAGAATCAGTTCACGACTGAGATGTCGGCAGTCAAGGAGAACACATTCGTCCACGCCGCGTCCTTCTTCGATCTCGGTCTGCTCGGCGCGAGAGCAAACGTCTCGCGCTGCTAGTTCCATCTTGTTTGGAGCGTATCGTTTCATGAATCGCTCACCCGTGGCGTTCAGCAGATAGGCTCCCTCTCCCCGAGCGCCCTCGGTAATCAGAACGCCATTGGCTTTCAGCGTCGTCGGATGGTACTGAACCATTTCCATGTCCATGAAGGGGGCACCGGCGCGGTAGGCGAGCGCCATTCCGTCGCCTGTGACGATGAGGGCATTCGTGCTCGGCTCGTACACGCGACCTAATCCTCCCGTTGCCAGGATGACGGCCTTTGCTCGGATTAAGTGGAGTTTGCCCGTCAGGATTTCGAGCGCCATGGTGCCGCAGCAGCGGCCGTCTTCGACGATCAGAGAAGTGGCGAACCACTCCTCGTACACTTTGACTCGGAGTTTGAGGAGCTGTTCGTACATCACATGGAGGATAGCCTGCCCCGTGAAATCCGCAACAAAGTAAGTTCGAGCGTATGTTTGGCCTCCGAATGCTCTCGTCCCCAGCCTTCCCTTGTCGTCGCGGTTGAAGATGACTCCCATATGCTCCAGTTCGATCAGGTCCTGGGCAGCCTCCCGACACATGATCTCGATCGCGTCCTGGTCGCCAAGGTAATCACTGCCCTTGACGGTGTCGAATGCGTGGAGTTCCCATGAATCGTCTTCGCTCAGGGCAGCGTTGATGCCGCCCTGCGCTGCGTTCGAATGACTGCGAACGGGGTGAACCTTGGAGAGGATGGCAACATCGACGTTTTGCTTCTTCGCTTCAAGAGCGGCTCGCATTCCAGCCAACCCAGCGCCGATGACGAGGACGTCGTGTGTCAGCATGCTGTAACGGTTCTGGCTATCACGTGAGTCCGCCGGAGTGTATCAAAGAAAGCGCGATGCCCGAACGCTTCGGTCTACGACCTCGCAGACGGGCTTCGCTCTCTTGCAATCTATAAACACCCTCACTGAAAAGCAAGGATTTTACGACGAGATGATGGACTCTCCGATGAATTTTCGAATCGAAATGAAACTGCCGAGGAGGCCAAGAAGAATTCCTACAACGACGACCATCGGGTAGAACATCGGCGCAATGATGAGACGGTCTGTGACTTCAAGGGCCAGCAGTCGTGTAAAGGCCTCCAGAAGGCCGTAAATCGTGACTGAAGCCATAGCTCCACCGATCATTCCTTGAAAGACACCCTCGAGGAGAAACGGCATCCGGATGAACATTCGTGTGGCACCGACGAGCTTCATCGTCTGGATAATTTTCCGCTTCGAATAGATTGCAAGGCGTATGGTATTTGCCACGAGTAAAATGGCCGAGACGCTCACGATGAATCCAAGAGCGATGCCGACCGCGAATAAGATCTTCGTGCGTTTCTCGATGAACTGCAGGAGGTCTTTATGATAGACGACATCATCGATGTCCGGGAAGTTCAACAACTCGGTATAAACGCGCTCGGTGGACTCGAGTGTCTTATACTCATCCTTCAGCTGCACCTTGAACGATGCAGGGAGCGGATTGTAGTCGAGGATATCGTGAATGTCTTCGCCGAATTCCTCCTTGAAGATCCGCGCTGCTTCTTCCTTCGAGAGGTACGTGACAGTCGCAATGCCTTCAACGCTTGTGATTGAATCTTTCAGCGCTTCAACTTTCTTCTTCGTTACTGGTTCTTCGAGAAATACCTCGAGCTCGACCTTGTCGCGAATCGTTTGGACGACGTGTACGCCGTTGGTCGTGAGAATCACGAACAGCCCGAGGAGAATAAGGCAGACCGTGATGGTTGTGATGGAGACAGCCATCGACAGTTTCGCACGCCGAAAACCGGTCAAGCCTTCTTTCACAGTGTAGAACAAACTCATGGCTGCGTTCAGGCGATCCGACTGAACAATTGGAAAACCTCCGGGAGGTTTCGAATGTCGCTTA
>JBHHZW010000043.1:0-10558 GCA_046758305.1 Bacteroidota bacterium
TTTCTTGACATCGGTCCTACGTTTTGCTATACTGTAGCGAGTTTTTCCAGATGACTCGATTCTACTTTGGCTACTTTCGAAAAACCTTTCATGGCGGACGAACTGCGCGGAAAAGCGGCGCTTGCTACAGGTGGTGCGAGGCGGGTCGGCCGGGTCATCTGCTTGGCATTGGCCGAGCAGGGTATCAACGTTGCGTTTAATTACCGAAGAAGCAAAGCCGAAGCGGAGCACACACTCAAGGGACTCGAAGCGAAAGGAGTTCGCGCCCTCGCGATCCAGGCGGACCTCACAGAGTTGCGTGCTTGCGACGAACTGATCGGGAAAGCTCGGGACAGCTTTGGTAAGGTCGATATTCTCATCAATAATGCGTCGGATTTTCCCAAGACTCCTATCGAGGACCTGGCAAAGGATCCAGGGAAATTCCAGGAAGATTTCAACGCGCTCGTGAATCTGCATGTTCGTGCTCCTCTCTACCTTGGCATGCAGCTTGGTCTCCAGATGAAAGCAAACGGTTGGGGCCGGATTATCAACATCACGGACCGGGTGACGGTCAAAGGCCAGGCGTACCGAAACTGGATTCTCTACCTCGTCACGAAGTACGGCTTGTTCGGCGTGAACCAAACTCTTGCAGAAGAACTGAAGCCCGAGGTCACAGTGAATGCCGTCGCTCCTGGGTTGACGATCGCGCCCGATCATCTGAACGAATCACAGCTCGAAAAAGTCAGGGATGGACTGCCGCTGAAGCACGAGGCTGACCCCGAGGAGATTGCGGCGGACGTTATCCATCTGATTCGTTCGCGCTCGAAAACCGGGTCGGTCATCCTCACCGACAGCGGCGCAGGGGTCCACACCTACTGAGCTTCGGGCTCCGGGAGAAGAGCAATGCATAGCGTAGTCAAGCGGTTGCATTTCTGCTATGGGCACCGGTTGTTGGATTATGATGGCAAGTGTGCCCATCCACACGGACATAACGGACTCGTCGAAATTGAGCTCGAGAGCGAAATGCTGGATACGAAGGGGATGGTCCTGGATTTTACTGAGGTAAAGCAGCGGGTGATGACATTCATCGAGAAGGAGCTCGATCATCGTATGGTCCTCCGGAAGGATGACCCTCTCGTACCGCTGCTCAATCGCATAGGTGAAACGCCTCACGTGATGTCCGAGAATCCGACGGCGGAAAACATCGCACGGCTGATCTACAATCACGCAAAGAGGGAGAGTCTGCCCGTCGTCGCAGTCCGGTTGTGGGAGACCCATGACGCGTTTGCTGAATATCGGGAAGACCAAATCACGAAGTGATGCCTTTGGCACAGATGACTGAAAACAGGGTGGCTGCATTAGCAAGTGGTGGACTCGACAGTTGCGTCATGCTGGGCGAACTGGCGAAGACTTATGGCGAGGTTTTCCCTGTGTACGTTCGCTCTGGACTGCGTTGGGAGGAAACGGAGCTCGCCGTTCTCCGGGACTTTGTCGGTGCTCTCAGGAACCGCGAAGTCAAGTCCGTTCGGGTTATGCGTGTTCCGATGGAGGACGTGTACGGTAATCACTGGTCGACGGGCGGCAACCCAATCCCGGGTTACCACGAACCCGACGCGGTCTGGGAAATACCGGGTCGGAACCTGATGCTGATCGCGAAAGCTGCAGTCTGGTGCAGACTTCGCAACATTGGTGTGATCGCCCTTGGCTCTCTGCGGTCTAATCCGTTTTCCGATGCGACGCCGGAATTTTTCGACCGCCTTCAGGAAGCGTTGAGGACTGGACTCGATATGGAGCTGACGATCTTACGACCACTGGCGAATTTGCACAAGTCGGAAATCATTCGGCTCGGTGAGCGCTATCCGCTCCAACTGACATTAAGCTGTGCGAATCCGGTTGGTCGAGACCACTGCGGGGAGTGCGGAAAGTGTCGTGAACGCATCAACGCGTTCGTCGAAGCCAAAGTCGTCGACCGCACGAGATACGCTCGGCGTGTCGTCACGTGAATGCGTGACGTCCATCAGCTATCTCAATCTTGGCAAGCCGAAGCCCCGACTCTGTCCGGCGATCGGCTTTTTTATTCTCGCGCCAAGTTCTCAGAACGGTGGCATCCATCCGATTTTTTTTGTATTTTTTATGTAGTCCACAAGTGAGATAGTTGATTCGTCGATATGACAAGCGGGTTTCGCGTTCGTTTTGCTCCGAGTCCGACCGGCTTCCTTCACGTTGGAGGGCTACGGACGGCCCTGTTTAACTATCTGTTTTCGCGGAAGAACAACGGGGTTTTCGTTCTGCGCATCGAGGATACCGATCGGTCTCGGTACGTTGAAGGAGCCGTCGAAGGATTAATCGATACTCTTCGCTGGGCCGGACTCACCGACGACGAGGGCCCTGAGAAGCGTGGGCCGTTCGGACCGTACGTCCAATCAGAGCGTATTGAGGTCTATCGCAGTCACGCATCGCAGTTGCTGGAAGGGGGGAAAGCCTATCGATGCTTCTGCACACCGGAGCGCCTCGAAGCGATGCGAACAGAGCTTGAAAGGCGCAGAATACCATCCAAGTACGACCGGACTTGCCTTCGACTGACCGGCCAGGAGGTCCAGCGCAACCTAGACCAGGGCAAGCCGTTCGTGATTCGCATGAAGATCCCCGAAGCGCGCACGATCGCGTTCGATGATCTCATACGAGAGCGGGTAGAATTCGTCAGTGATCGCTTGGATGACCAGGTTCTGATAAAGTCGGATGGCTACCCGACTTACCACCTGGCCAACGTGGTCGACGATCACCTGATGCAAATTACGCACGTCATTCGCGGTGAAGAGTGGGTGTCCAGCACGCCGAAGCATATCCTGCTCTACGAGTATTTTGGTTGGGAGATCCCGAAGTTTGCACACCTTCCGCTTTTATTGAATGCCGACCGGACTAAACTCAGCAAGCGGCAGGGAGACGTCGCGGTCGAGGAGTACCGGGAAAAAGGATTTCTCCCGGAGGCGCTGGTGAATTTTGTCGCACTTCTCGGATGGAATCCTGGCGACCAGCGTGAGGTGTTCACGTTGGAGCAGCTGATTCAGGAATTCACGTTCGAGCGCGTTGGCAAGTCCAGCGCAATATTCAACCTCGAGAAGCTAAAATGGCTCAACGAACAACACCTTCGATTGAAATCTGACGCTGAGCTGGTAAAGCTTGTCCGGCAGACTCTTGCCAAGCACAACCTGGACGGCTTTTCCGATGACTACATCCGGAAGGTGGTTGCCTTAATGAAAGAACGCGTCGTTACCCTCGATGAGTTTATCACCTACAGTCCCTATTTTTTCAAGGATCCGGAATCGTACGACTCCGTGGCGGTTCGGAAAAACTGGAAACCGGATACCAAAGTCCTTATCAAGCAGCTCCGTGACCTCTGGTCGACACTCAGCGAATTCTCGCACTCCAAGGCAGAATCGACGTTGCGCCAATTGGCGGAGGATACCCACGTGAGCCCAGGGAATCTGATCCATCCCGTCCGTCTTGCAGTTACTGGCGTCGCGATCGGCCCAAGCCTGTTTGAGATGATCGAGGTGCTGGGTAAAGAAACCGTTCTCCGTAGACTCCAGCGTGCTATCGATGTGCTGCCGTAAGTCCACGGCTTGACAAGCCTTGCTCGATTTGATATATTCCGAGAGTTTGTTCAATCATCGGTCATGAATGTCTCCAATTGATGTCATCAGAATTAAGAACGCGGTCTTCTACGCGTACCATGGTGCGGAGGGAGATGAGCAAAACCTCGGCGGAAAGTTTGAGGTCGATGTCGACTTATACTGTGATCTTGCGGAACCGAAGAAAAGCGACCACCTGAGAGAGACGGTCAACTACCAAAGGGTGTACAAATACGTAAAGAACTTGGTGCTGGAGAAAAAATTCTACCTACTGGAGGCTCTTGCGCATTGCATCGGACAAGGCGTTTTGAAGGAGTTTCCCAAGGTGCAGAAGACTGTCGTCAAAGTGCGCAAACCTCAGGCGCCGGTAAAAGGTGTTATTGATTACGTCGAAGTTGAGATTACGACTGAACGCAGCGATTAATGGCGAGAGTGTTCTTGGGACTTGGCTCAAACGTTGGAGACCGACTTCGGTTTTTGCAGCGAGCCGTTGACGAATTGCGAAGCAGAGACGGGGTGGTGCTGACTAAGGTCTCATCGGTCTACGAAACAGAGCCGGTCGGTGTCAAGGACCAGAGAGATTTCCTGAATCTCGCCCTCGAAGTGGAGGTCCTCCTTGCACCCGAAGAACTGCTCCGGACCGTGAAAGAGGTCGAGAAAAAGGTCGGACGTAAGCCGGCCGAGCGTTGGGGTCCTCGAGAAATCGACATCGACATTCTCCTCTACAATGATCAGACGACAAACGTGGGGGAGCTGCGAATTCCCCATCCGGAGCTGGCACAACGAAAGTTTGTTCTGGTTCCTCTGCAGGAACTTGACGGACAACTGGTGCATCCGGTGCAACGCCAGACAGTTGGAGAACTGCTGAAGATGTGCATGAACGACAGCGGCGTGCGAAAGTCCGCGCTGACGATCGTGCTGTAGTGCCACTGCAACGAATTTTAGTCCCGCCGTAGGCAAGATTGGAATGAGCGTACCCCACCCGAGGTCGTCGGGCTTCGGGCGGGTATTCCGCCAGTCTTTTTGTGGCGGGATTAGCGAAAAATAGTTCGAACAGCAGTAGTTCGTCCACCGACCGTGGAGGCTATTTGCAGCGCTCAGGATCGGAAGTTCGATATATCGCGATCGAAGGAGTCATCGGGGCGGGGAAAACCAGTCTGGCGAACTTGCTGGGCGAGCAACTCGGAGCGCGCGTCGTCTTGGAACGTTTTGACGAGAATCCTTTCCTGGAGAAGTTTTATCAGGATCCTGAGCGCTATGCTTTTCAGACCCAGATCTTTTTCCTCTTGAGTCGGTATAAACAGCAGCAAGAGCTTTTTCAAGCGGACCTGTTCCATCAGTATCTGGTCGCTGATTACATCTTTGAGAAGGACAAGATTTTTGCCTACCTGAACCTTGCGGATGATGAGCTGAAGTTGTACGAGACCCTTGTGGCGAGCATCGAACACAACATCCCCACACCCGATCTCGTTGTGTACCTGCAGTCGAGCGTTGAACGGTTGCTGTCCAACATTAGGAATCGTAATCGAAAGATTGAAGGGAACCTCTCAGAGGAGTATATCCGGGACCTGAACGAGGCGTACAATTACTTTTTTTTCCGTTTCAAGAGTGCGCCGCTCCTGATCGTGAATACGACGGAGATCGACTTCGTCAACAATCAAGATGATTTCGAGGACCTGGTGAACGAAATTCTAAAGCCGGGTCGCGCCCCGGTCGAATACTACAACCCACTTTCGAAATCGAGATAGGGAGTCTATGCTTCGTATCTTGCTCTGGGTTGCAATCGCGTATCTGATCTATCGGATCGTGCGAAGGATGATCGTCGGGATGAAGCGATACTTCCCGAACAAACCGCACGTGCATTCTTCATCTCCTCCTCAGTCCTCGAAGAACCAAATCGATTACAGCAAAGTGCAGGACGCCAACTTCGAGGATATTAAAGAAGGGAAAGAGAAACCTTCGTAGATGTGACTGGCTCATCGTGGGAAGTAGAACCATAGAACGGAAATTCAGGTGCGCCATCGTTCAATTTCTTAGACCCTTCCTTCACGTTGCTTCCCTTGATAGCTATTCTCTTAAATCTGTCGGATCGGTACTGGTCGTGCGTCAGCACAACGAATTGGGCGACATGCTGTGCTGTGTACCACTGCTGAGAGCTCTAAAGCAGCATCTCCCGGAAGCTCACATCACTCTCGTGGCAAGTCCGGTCAACTACGCTATCATGCTCCACAATCCGTATGTTGATGAGCTTCTGCTGTACGATAAGCGACACGTGCTGCAATTCCGCGCTCATTTGAAGTCGAGACGATTTGACTTGGCGTTCGTCCCTTGTACGGTCTCGGTGTCGGTGACGAGCGACGTTATCGCCTATATCGCGGGTGCAAAGACACGGGTGGGTCCGCAATCTCTGAACGGCATCGAGAACCCGTCCGGATTCTTGCATAACGTCCGGGTAACGCTTGATTGGCAACAGAACACCCAGGTCCATCAGACGGAGCGGAATCTCGAAATCTTAAAGCCAATGGGTATCTCGACAGACGACCTCCGTGTCTTCGTGAGATTGACTGATCAGGAGAAAACATGGGCGAGGGAATTCCTCCTAGAACGATGCGGCAACGCTACTCGGCTGATCGGCTATCATCCCGGTGCCGGCAAGCCGTCGAATGGCTGGCCGGCTGATCGATTTGCTGAACTGGCCAACAATCTCTCAACGAAACTCGGCGCTCGAACTGTCGTCACCTGCGGGCCGAGGGATCGAGAGCCGACAGAAACGTTTGTCTCAAGGCTCAGCCAGAGAGCTGTCGTCGTCCAAGACCGAACGATCAGGGAAGTTGCAGCCATCTTGGACCAGCTCGATCTGTTCATCACCAATGATACCGGGGTCATGCACGTCGCGGGCGGGACTTCCGTGCCTGTACTTTCGTTGTTCGGCCCCACCGATCCAAACCAGTGGGCACCAATCGGTGAGAAGAATCGCTTCATCGTCTCGGAAGACAGGACGATGGACTCATTATCCACAGGCACAGTCACGGCTACCGCGCTGGAAATGCTCGAGAATGTCTGATGTTCGGCGATTGCATTCATTTCGGGATTTTGTTAGATTTAAGTTGGGAGTATCGTTCCCTTTAAAGATTCGACTGGCTGGTGAAGTGGAGAAATTAGATGAATTGGTAATTGTTCTCACGTATGATATCAGGTTATATGGAATTAAATTATGAAGAGAAACTTAAATGTATTTTTTTTAGTATTTTCCCGCTAATCTGTCAAAAATCTAAACATTACTCCTGCTAGCAAAAGCTGTGCGAAAGTTTGCTTTTTCTGTGGCGCAAAATCAACCCTGATAAAAGGAAACTGTGCATAGGCCTCACGGGAGGAAGCGACAACTCGAAGATACGGTATGGACTTGAGCATGATAGAAAGCGGAACACTCGTGGAAGAGATCAACCCGAATCTTGACCTCGAACGGGAAATCCTTCGTCTCAAAGATGAGCTCCATGCGGTGATCCTTGCCCATTATTATCAGGAATCGGAAATTCAGGATCTGGCGGATTTTGTGGGTGATAGCCTTGGACTCGCTCGCCGCGCCGCCGCAACCGACGCCGAGGTCATCGTGTTTGCCGGCGTTCATTTCATGGCTGAAACGGCGAAGATTCTCAACCCTGCCAAGCCGGTGCTCATTCCGGATATGAGGGCTGGTTGTTCACTCGCCGAGAGTTGTCCCGCTTCGCTCTTCAAGACCTTCCGTGAGCAGCATCCCGACCATGTTGCTGTCACCTACATTAACTGCACGGCAGAGGTGAAGGCTTTAAGCGATATCATTTGTACGTCGAGCAATGCCGAGAGGATCATTCGGCAGATCCCGGAGGGGAAACCGATACTTTTCGCTCCGGACCGGAACCTGGGAAAGTACGTTATGAAAAAGACAGGCAGGACGATGCTCTTGTGGCAGGGTGTCTGCATCGTCCACGAGACCTTCAGTGAGCGAAACATCTGGCGATTGCGGCAGCAGCACCCCGATGCGAAACTCATCGCGCACCCGGAGTGTGAAGAGATCGTGCTCGACCACGCCGATTTCATCGGTTCGACGAGCGGTTTGCTGCGCTACGTTCAGGAGAGTGGCGACACCAAGTTTATCGTGGCGACGGAGGTTGGCATTCTGCATCAGATGCAGAAGAAATGTCCGGAAAAGGTCTTTATCCCTGCACCACCAGAATCCGGCTGCTCGTGCAACGAGTGTCCGCACATGAAGCTCAATACGTTGGAAAAGCTCTACCTCTGCATGAAGAATCGCCGGCCGGAAGTTCTCGTGCCGGAAGAGACCCGCCTCAAGGCGCTCCTGCCGATCGAGCGCATGATGGCGATGAGTTGATGGAAGATTGCTGTTCAGTAAGGATGGGGAGCCCCGATCGGCGTTGAGGTCGGGGTTTTTTGTAGGAGGAGATTGTTGAAGAAATAGGATTTATTTCTTATATTTTTTCCGCTTCCTTCAGTGGTCGAAAATATTGTATGACGAGATTGTACATCGAAGACATTGCCAGGTATGAAGGCGAAGTGGTGCGGATCAATGGTTGGCTGTACAACAAGCGATCCAGCGGGAAAATCCATTTCCTCCTCGTCCGAGACGGCACCGGGATCATTCAGTGCGTTGCGGTAAAAGGTCAGGTATCCGACACAATCTTCACGAAATACGATGAATTGACTCAGGAGTCTTCATTGATCGTCACCGGAAAAGTACGGAAGGAGGACCGAGCTCCAGGTGGGTACGAACTCGAAATTCAGGACCTCCAGATTGCCTATATCGCAGTCGATTATCCGATATCTCCAAAAGAGCACGGCGTCGAGTATCTCATGGACCGGCGCCACCTCTGGCTCCGCTCCAGCCGACAGCACGCCATCCTTCGAGTCCGCCATCAGATCATGCGTACCATTCGAGATTTCTTCGATAACCGCGGGTTCCTTCTGCTCGATACGCCTGTCTTTACGCCGGCAGCCTGTGAGGGCACGACGACCCTGTTCGAAACCGACTATTTCGACCTCGGCAAGGCATTCCTTACGCAGTCCGGTCAGCTCTACGCCGAAGCCGGTGCGATGGCGTTCGGCAAGGTGTACTGCTTCGGGCCAACATTTCGGGCAGAAAAATCGAAAACAAGACGACATCTAACGGAATTCTGGATGGTTGAGCCTGAGGTCGCATGGACCGACTTGAACGACAACATGGAGTTGGCGGAAGAATTCCTTGAACACATCGTCACCACCGTTCTCAAGACGGGCCGGAGAGAACTCGAAACGATCGGACGCAACACCAGGCTTCTGGAGAACGTGAAGAAGCCGCTCCCTCGGATCACATACGATGAAGCGGTGGAAATTCTGAGAAAGAATGGCGTTGCGTTCGAGTGGGGCAATGATTTCGGCGCGACGGATGAAACCCTTATTTCTGAGCAATTCGACCGACCAGTCATGGTCCATCACCACCCAGCGCGGATCAAGGCATTCTACATGAAACGGGATCCGAAGAACAAAGAACTCGCCCTCGCCGTTGACGTACTGGCCCCGGAGGGATACGGTGAGATCATCGGGGGGAGCCAGCGAGAGGACAACTACGATACACTTTTGCAGCGGATCAAGGAACACAATCTCCCGCAACAGGCGTTCGAGTGGTATCTTGACCTTCGCCGCTACGGGTCTGTTCCCCACGCAGGGTTTGGGCTCGGTGTTGAGCGGACCGTGGGCTGGATCTGCGGGCTAGATCACGTCCGTGAGACGATCCCCTTTCCGCGGATGATCTATCGCCTGACTCCCTAACATCGTCTGACTCATGCTGAAAACCTTCTTGCGGTCCTTCCTGCTCATGCTTATCAGCGTTTTCCTAGTTACTCCTACGGGCTTCGCTCAGGTCGTGGTCCCGGAGAAAGCAGGGACGTCGGTTCGGTTGAAGAAACAAGTATTCGGACTCGGTTTTGCTGCCGGGGCGACGACCGGACTCGGCATCAGTTTCAGACATCACCTGCCGTCACGGATCTCCTACGGGATCATTGGTGGAATCATCAAGGTCGATCGGGATCTTTCCTACGATATCGGTTTTGAAGCTCAGTGGGATCTCTCGCGCAATGAGGCAGCACGGTTTTTCGCGGTCGGCGGGACGTCGTTTTTTTATTCAGGTACCTCAGACGAGAACAAGCTCGAAGGTCCACTGCGTTTCGGTCTCGGGATTGGCGGTGAGTTTAATTACCTGGGCGTACTGAACGTGAGTCTGGAGGGCTTGTTCACATTTTTCTCTGACGGAACGATCCTTCCACTCCCGCAGGTGAGTGCCCACTATTACTTCTTCTAACCTGCTCCGGCGCATGCTCACTGTTGAAACGGTTCTTTTCGGGTTCCTCGCATTAGTAGCGCTGACTTCAGCGATCCTGATGATCACGCGGCGCAATCCCATCCACAGCGTCCTCTATTTGATTGTCAATTTCTTTTCACTGGCGGTGCTCTACCTGACTCTCCAGGCCCAGTTTATCGCAGTGATCCAAATTCTCGTCTACGCCGGCGCCATCATGGTACTGTTTTTGTTTGTCATCATGCTTCTCAACCTCGCGGTGGCGCCGCAGCGGAAGGAAAAGCGCGAATTCACAAAGTTGCTTGCGGTTGTGCTTTCTGTGACGATGGCTTTTGAGATTCTCTATGTCGTTCGTTTGACGCGGGGCGTTCCCATTGTGCAGAGATCTGAGCAGGCGGGTACGGTTGGAACCGTGGAGTTTATCGGCAAGGAACTCTTCACCAAGTACTTATTCCCGTTTGAGGTGACGTCGATTCTGTTACTGGCGGCCATCGTCGGCGCCATCGTCCTTGCGCAACGAAAATTTCAGTAATTTTCGCTCATGATTCCACTCACCTACTATCTGGCCCTGAGCGCTGTGCTTTTCAGCGTGGGGGTGGTCGGAGTCCTCACACGTCGC
>JBHHZW010000044.1:0-10296 GCA_046758305.1 Bacteroidota bacterium
CAACCCGAGCAGTCCGAATTGGACAACGTAGAAAGCTGTCAGCGTTGGCGTCATAGTGGCGATCTCGACGTCACGGGTAAAGACGAAGCCGTTCGAGGTTATCAATTTGATCTCGTATGGATCTCCCTCGTCCCACATCGTCGGGATGACGACTTCGGTCCGAGCAAGTCGCGGCAGGGTCGAGGAGGGTTCGGCTTCGAACGTCATGAGGAGGTCATTCACGGCCACCTGAGCGATCGTGACCTCCCTCGGACCAGCGTTGCGGACCTGCACAACGATCTCATCCGGGTGAAACGTGATGCTCTCGATCGCGACGTTCTCGATGAGCGGCGGTGTTTTCCCCACGAGAAGTGTGTCCCTACCCAAGAAGATTGCCACGAAGACTACGAGCAGCGCAACAGGTAAGACCGCCCAGAATGCAATTTTGAGCTTCGAAAATTTGTAGTCCGATGTCATTGCTGGCTCTCTAAACAAGAGGTTTTGGTTTCACATTGAAGAACCCCATCCAGCCGAGCTCCGCAAACTCGCTCTGATGGGCGTGGAACATATACATGCCGGGAGAGTCATACGAAAATTCAAGGACACACCGTTCACCCTGGCACAGCATCACGGTGTCGGTGATCTCATAGTTCTTCAGATCCGTGCCAGTCCTGAAAAGGCGGAACACGTTGGCGTGAATGTGGAACGAATTGATAAAGTCGAACTCCGTCAAATTAACGAGGTAAACCCGAATGAGCTCCCCACTCTGGATCTCAATCGGATGCCTCGCATAGTAGTTCGCGACCCCGTTCACAGTGTAAAACTCGTTCTCGCCATCGTAATCGGTGTCATAACCGTTCATGACCATGATGAGCTCACGTGCGCGCCGACGCGGCGTCTTCGTGTCGACGACGAATGCACCGTACAGTCCCTTGTGAATATGCTTCTTGATCGGCATCACATGGCAGTGGTACAGGAACAGGCCGAAGGGCTTCGCGACAAACTCATAAACGAATTCGCTGCCCGGATCGACGAGCTCAAACACGCCATCCATATTCGCCGGATGGATGCCGTGGAAATGGATCGTGTGCGGCATTGAACCCTCGTTGCGGAAGTGGATTCTCAGTAAGTCTCCCTCGGTGCACCGAAGGGTCGGGCCTGGAACCGTTCCGTTGTATGTCCAAGCTGGGAAGAAGACGCCGGGCGCCACTTCGACCTCCCGATCGATTGCCTTGAGTTCGTATTCACGAACGACTTGGTCGCTGGAGAGGCGAGACACCGTTCCGTAGTCGAAATGTGTGAGGAACTTCATCGGGTCGAGTTTTGGAAAAGTGTCGGGGTCGACGGACGGTAACCGACCGCGGTAGTGCTGCTCAGGCATTGGCATTCCGTGCGGTTGCACTTGAGTCCGCTGAGTGGCTTCGGCGAGTGTCTTCCATCCAATCACGCCAGCCAATCCGGCAAGAGATGTCTTGAGAAAACCACGGCGCGAAAAATCATGCCAGGGTCTCAGTAGCGAGTTCAGCATACCCTCTGTCCTCCTTTTTCAACTGGACTTTACAAAAATGCTTGCAGCTAACTTTCGACTCACGAAATATTCCTTCGAACCAATCTTGATTAAGAGCGAACCGTCGAATTCCATTTTCTTCTTCACGTGCACTATCTTGTCTAAAGCGAGGCCGAGCTCGGTAACGTACTGCAGGATCTCTGGACTTGAGTCACTCACGCGGGAGATGATACCCGATTGACCCGGATGCAGATCCGCAAGCGAGGTGTAATCAGACTCGCTGATTTCACCGTCGACCGTCGGGATCGGATCACCGTGGGGATCGATCTGGGGAAAGCCGAGCGCTTCGTCCAGTTTCCGTTCCAAGTCATCCGACGTGATGTGCTCGAGCCTTTCTGCCTCGGCGTCAATTTTATCCCAGGAGTAGTTCAACATCTCGACGAGGAACAGCTCCCAAAGCCGATGACGCCGGACGATCTTGAGAGCGATCCGCCTCCCGTTCTCCGTGAGCTCCACACCCTTGTACGGTGCATAGCGAACCATCCCTTGTTCAGAGAGCTTTTTGACCATGTCTGACACCGAAGCATCCGAAATCCCAAGCCGCTCCGCCAAGGCCGAGGTAGGGACCCTGCCGCTCTTGCTCTGCAACTTGTAAATGCTTTTCAGGTAATTCTCGACGTTTTCGCCCGACATTAGGCACTCCTCGTATAAGATTTAGGCATGCCTAAATCTACAACTTTGCAGAAAAAAAGTCAAGCGAAGCCCCCGTCAATTCGCTCCGCTATCGCACCTTGCAGATGATAGCTTTCTTGCCGTTGAGGACAAGGCTGGGATCAACGTCCAGCCGGCAGGCGAGATACAATTGGTTGACCGCTGCGTTGATGGCTGACGAGTCGGCGAGTCCGTGAAACACCTTCTTAATCTGCCGACGAGAGGTCGCGTCCGCGATCTCAACGTAGTGGAGAATGAGTCGCTGAAGAGCTTCTTCACGTGTCCACGCCGAACTTCGAGCAAGAAGTCGCTTGTCCCATGAACACGTCGATTGCCAGAGGGAGCCCTCTCGGTTCCAGAATCCAACGCGAACTATCTTCAATCCCTTCCATAACCGCCAGAGGGACTGCTTCAGCATTGCTGCTTGTTTTTCTTGCCAAGCGTTCAACGCCAACCGGAGACCCTTCCAAGAGATCGGTTCTTCTTCGAGGATAGCCTCATAGACGCGGACCTCGAAGAGCGTGAGTTTCTTTTCCTTGAACTGTTTCCGATAGTCGCGATCAGGACGACGATCACCGATGAGAGCATAGAACAGAGGAAGGTACGACGAGGATATCACCGACAAGGAGTGGAGAAAGGAATTCCACTCGAGAACTTTCTTCTTCGGTCGATACGCTTCCAAGAAACTTTTCAGGAGCGCATTGACTTCCAGACTCCGCCGCGGAGAAGCGATATCTTCGATTGCGTGGACGAGCGAGGGGAGCGGTGCGTTCTTCCTGTAACCGATCAGGCAGAATCCCATCTCATCGATGAATCTCAGCATCTCCTCTTCTGTATCGAGTGCAAGTTCAGGACGCCGACGCCACTTTTGCGCGCGACGCTCCTCCAATTCTTCGATCGTCATATTCAATTCGGATACTTCAACCTACGCGCGAACAGCCTCTGGACATCTTAACAAGTGCTTCTCCAACTATCTCTTGCTTATCCCGCTAGTCACGAATTGCCGCAAAGCCGCCAGACCGCGGGCGGGCTCATTGCAATTCGGCTTGAATGAACGGGACTAAAATCAGTGCCGAAGACATGGCTTCGCCATTGGAATGGCACTCTAGTTCTTGTTCCTCATGAACGGCCGCCAGCGATCTTCTGGCGACGGCGCCGTCGCAAGGCTCACGACGATCAGGGCCGTAATCGATGAAATCGCAGCGGGATAGATGATGTACTCGAACTCGAGGTGGAGCTGCTCTTGGAGTGCAGCGAAGAGAATCGTCGAAACAATCCCCGCGGCGATCGAGGCCACTCCACCAGCAGGAGTCACGCGTTTCCACAAGAACGCCCCCAGAAGTGCTGGAGTGAGTCCAGCCCCGACCATGGTGTATGCATAGAATGCCATGTCTAAGATCGTTTTGAAAAACGTCGCCAGAACAAATGCCAGTGCACCGAGAAGAACGATCATGATGCGCTGGAATCGCACGACTGTAGGCTGCGATGCCTGTGGATTAATGAACCTCTGGAAAATGTCCCTGGTAACGTTCGTCGAAGGTATCATCAGAAACGTATTGCCGGTCGAAAAAATGATCGCGAGGGCCGCACCAAGCAGCAAGGTCCCGGCGAACAGCGGAAGTTCGGTATGAGCAACCTGGACAATAATGGTCTCTGTTTGGGCTTCCATCCTTGAGTTTTGTTCCCGCGTCTCCGGCGAAATTACCGAGGGGTCATGTTCCGGTTTTAGGGACTCATGGAATTGGACGATTTCTTGGTCCCCTTGAACGCCATAATAGGCGGGATCACTGAAGTACTTACTGCTGCTGACGACCACAACGACTGTTAGCAAGGTCTCGACAAGGATGACACCGATAAGCATCCCAACGACTGACCTCCGTGCCGTTCCCTCGTCCTTGGCAGCAAAGAATTTTTGATACATACTGCTCTCGCCAAGGAGCAGGAAAAAAGTCGGGAAGAACACCCCCATCGCCCAGAATGCGTTGTTCTGGCCGAATACCTCAAAATGGTCAGCCGGCAGGCTGCTGGTAACTTCGTGGAATCCACCCACCAAACCCAACATCAACGGAACCGCAAGGGCTACGCCGAAGAGCATCAGGAGGCCATTGAAAACGTCGATCGCGACAATAGAAACCATCCCCGCGAGCAGCGTGAAGAGAACAATCGCCCCGCAGGTGATGAGTGCTCCCCAGAAGGGCTCGATACCGGTGACAACGTTCAGCAGCCGTCCGCCCCCACGAAATTGATACCCCGCGATTGACGTGTATGCAATGATCACAGCGGTCGATCCAAGGAGCCGCGCCCACTTGTTGTAACGTCGCTCGAGAATATCCGGTACGCTATACTGCGCAATCCGCCGCACTTTCCCAGCTAGAAAATAGACAACAAGGATGCCCACCCAAGCTCCTGCGCTCATCCACAGCTGTGAAAAGCCCACACGGAACGCGAGCCCGGCACCTCCGAACAAACTGCCCGATCCGATCCACGTGGCAACGAGCGTTCCCACCAGATACCAGGTCGATACTGAGCGTCCTGCCACCATGAAATCGTCCTGCGTTTTCACGATCCGTGATTTGTAAATCGCCACTCCCATGAGAACGAACAAGTACAGGACGATAACGATAAAGGAAACGCTCATGTTTCACTCCTCTCGAACTTCATGAGAGATTGAAATGGTTTCACGCATCATAAACCGTCCGCGATACGTCTTATGCAAGAACCGAAGGGAGTTTCCGTTGGAGGACCGAATCGAGACCGAACGACCTACCCGCTCGTGTCGTCGCGAACATGATCAGCAAGACCACAAGAACGATTCCATAGGGGTCGCCGAGAAAACGCCACGTCAGGAGTCCTCCGGAGGCAAGTTTGAAATTGAATACCATAAAGGCAGCAAGGACGCTCGAAAGTGGCACCAGGACGCCGAGGATCAGCGATACGGCAGTTGCAAGCTCCCCGAACAGAACTAAATACCGCAGCACTTCGGCAGCCGGCATCATCAATTCAACGTACGCTCGCTCAACGGATCCCACACTCTCCAGCCAAAGGTTGAACCTTTTCGTGAGCACATCTGGCTGCTGCAGCCATGACAATTTGCTGATGCCCTGCACGAGGAAGACCGCTCCCACAGCGAATCTCAACAGAATGAGGTAGACGGAGTGAGGTTGTTTTTCCAACGGCTGCATCGGCAATGAACCTACGGAAAGTTTTATTGCAATTCAAGGTGGCGCAAGCCGCTCCGCGCCCCCTGGTGGCCCTGACGAGTCGGGGCAGGCAAGTTCCGCCGCGCGAATACCGCTGAAAAGGAATCACTGGGAAAATCCCAGTGCAGCACCCTCAAAGAATACAAAGGCCGGAGGTGGTACCGGGGGCTGGGGGAACACGGTCTGGCGTGAACCAAGAGAGGATCGGCTTCGACGCGCCCAAGTTGCCGAGACCGCCTCAGCCGTACACGTTCGCGTCGCTGTTCAAGACTTCCCCCAAAAACACCATTAATATGGCAAATTTCAATGAACGTCAAGCACGCGAAGTTCGAGTTTCATAAAGTTGTGATTTCCTTGATAGAAAAAATAGTTGTACGTATCGTAGGGGAAGATCCCGAAAGTATGCAGACTGTGAAAAAGGCCACAAATGTCACTCTGCGGCCCGTAAGAAAACACGGGCTAAACTCCGGAAAGAGTCTCTAATTTAATTCAGATTCTTGATCCGACTTCGCCCCGACCAGTCGGGGCTTCAGCGGATCGCCAAAACCGCCTCTCGACTTCGCTAATTTGAAACACGTTATCTGAGGTTGTAATTATCTGAAAGGAAAGCAAAAATCTAGAGACAACCGAGGAGAAAGAATATGGACATGAATCGTATAAAGGCACTGTACGAGTACAACTGGTGGGCAAATGCCAGGATTCTCGACGCCGCGTCGAGACTCACTCCGGAAAAGTTCACAAAGGACCTGCGGAGTAGTTACCCATCAGTGCGAGATACGCTCGTACACGTGATGTCAGCCGAGTGGATCTGGCTCAAACGCTGGAAGGGAACCTCGCCGAAGGCGATGATGGCGCCCTCGGACTTTCCAACGATTTCGCTGCTCAGGCCCCGGTGGGCAGAGGTCGAACACGAGCAGGCGGAGTTCGTCCGAAGCATCACGGGAGAATCCCTGAAGACGATCATCGCCTACGTCAACACGGAAGGCGAAACCTGGAGGTATCCTCTGTGGCAAACTATGCAACATGTCGTCAATCATTCAACGTACCATCGCGGCCAAGTTACGACGATGCTCCGGCAGCTCGGTGCCGAGCCGCTGGCCACAGATTTTCTTGTCTTCTATGACACGAAATCCGGCACTATGACGTAGGAGATCCTCCGGTCATGTACCAAACAAAGTCCTCTGCGCGGTTCGGGAACCATAAGTGGAGTACTGGAGCACGGAATGAGTTGAGGTAGCGCTCGCGATGGTCCCTGCCGGGGGATTACACGTGGCTCACGGCATCGCTAAACCCTCGGCTTTGCCCCGAGTTCGTGAACGATTGAACCGTTACGCGAAAGCGCGGGGTGAATTAATTGACAAAAGGAGAAACGAATCTCAAGCACCGGAAGTTTGGCGTTCGCAAACTGCGTTCTCCTTGATAGAAAAAATAATTGTACGTATTGTAAGACGAAGTCTTGAAGGTATTTCTAGTGAGGAAAACGGCTTCTCGGCGCGGACCTTTGGGAGAGAACGCACCCATGGTGATCCCAAACAATACATCGAACCAGCCGCAGCGCCTGTATGGCGACCTTGCCTGGATCTGGCCAATTATCAGTCCGCCGCAAGACTATGCCGAGGAGACGGAACACTTTTGCAGGCTCATCCGGGAACAGTCTCGAATTGAGGTGAAAACCCTTCTTGATTTGGGCCGCGGTGGAGGGCACAACGACTTTACTCTGAAGAAGCACTTTGAGCTCACCGGCGTCGATGCGAGCACGGCCATGCTCGCGCTGGCAAAGCAGCTGAATCCCGATGTAGCTTACAGCTGTGGAGACATGCGCACTGTGCAACTCGGGAAAACCTTTGATGCCGTGACGATCTTCGATTCGATCAGCTACATGACGAAGGAGGAAGATCTGCGGGCAGCCTTCGCGAGTGCTTTCATGCACCTCGAGCCGGGTGGGGTTTTCCTCACCTTCGCGGAAGAGACTTCTGAACGGTTCGAGCAGAACAGGACGCGATGCTCGAAACACGCGCAGAGTGGCGTTGAGATCATTCTTGTCGAGAACATCTTCGATCCTGACCCAACGGATACGATGTATGTGACAACTTTTGTATTCCTGATCCGGCGAGGAGAACAGTTTAAGGTTGAAACCGATCGTCACCTGTCTGGCATCTTCAAAATGGAAGTTTGGCTCGGTCTTTTGAGAGAAATCGGCTTCAAGGTAATGCAGTCGGAGTTTACACCTCCAGGTTTGGAGGGCAAAAGCATCCCGATGTTTGTGTGTCTGAAGTCCTGATGGTGGTATCCTCGGCTGACAGTCTCTGCCGACCTCTGCATTTTCTCTCCTTGACTCTGCCTCCCCTTTTTCGTAGGTTATTCAAACGGCAATCGAAGACCCGTCTTGCCAAGTTACTCTCGTGCGGTTTTTGTTGATGCTCCCACCTTTCACGTAGGAATAAACCTGCCCGACACCAGTCTCGATAACGATCAAGGATAACTGGAAGATAGATATCAAGGACATGTTGCGGTTGCGCGTGTGAGCGTGGGAACCACGATAGAGAACTAGCGCCCAAGCGGGATTTAACAAGCAGTCTAGGACGCTCGCTCAACGACGTGGCCCGTTCCGATCCATCAGCATCGGACTGAAACCTCATGTCGCAAAGCGGAACCGCCATGGGTTCTTAAGAATAATCCTCCTAGCTCATAATCCCAGGGCGTAAGGCTACACACGTTATCTGGAATTTTAATGCCCTTAGAGAAAGGAGAATGAAATGACAGCTTCCAAAGGAGTCCTTTTAGGGCTAGTGATATTCGCTGGTGTCACGAAGTATAGCTTAGCTTCTTCGGCAGATTCAAAGAAGGAAGAGGCAATTCTCAAGGCGTATCGGCTTCTGGAAGAAGCTGTACGCACGGGAAATGGAAAATTGTGGCTCGACCTCCATACTCGGGAAATACTTGAGCAAATGGATACACCGATGAAGGAAATGATGCAGCAAGGGTTTCCCGGACGACCGGTTATTCGTCTCCAAGATTCATCTTTGATAGTTCAAGAAAGCAATGCCGCTGTTTTTGGAAAGTTCATCAATGAGGATGGGAGCTCGCAGTTCCACGCAGTAAGATTTGTTCTGGAGCAAGGGAAGTGGAAAATATTGGAGGAGCAAATTAGCAACGGATCTATTGATCCACACTCCTTCCTACCACCAGAAGATGGCTCATTCCTCCGAAGAGGCTCTCCTTGGGCGAAGATACCCTACGCGGAAAAGAAGGATGAGCACTTAGTTGACGATGCTACAAACGCTTGGGATATGCAAGCTGCCCTCGATGAATCTTTTCTTTACATTCGTTTATCAAGCAAGACAGAACTTCCTGCTGTGGGGAAGGAGGTGACAGAACAGGGAATTACTGGGGCGCCAAGCTTGCCTCACATTGTCGTTGCAATACCATCTGAATCGGAACAATTTGAGATTTTCATCGGTGATGTTACGACAACAAAATTTGGTGAAACACCTCGCCACTTTGTCAATTATTCTATGACTTTCAATCACAGGAATGATATGATCTTCTCCTGCCACGCCACTTCTCCTAGTCGTCTCCTTCAGGTTAATGGCAAGTTGATTGATGTAAAGATCCCTCGAGCCAGTTTGGATTTGTGGGAGGGAGTTTCTCTACAATTGATCTCACGTGGCCCTATGTCAGGATTCTTACCATACGGACCGGAGCAGTTCTGATTGGAGAGAAGAAATTCCAGACTTGAAGATTACGGATCAAAACCATTCCATTCCATCCACCTGGAGGATTAGCTTATGATCAAGGAACTCATCCGGACACCTGCGCCTCTGGGATTCACGGCAGGAGCTATCTTTGTATTAAGCTTGGGGTCCATGAAATTGAATGGTGCACACCTATCGCTTCGATCCGGTCGGGGATAGCACCCTGCTGTCATTCTCAGTTCACGCCGCAGGAGAGATGAAGGACGGATGGCCCGAAACAGTGGATAGAGCCTAGCACCACTTCCTCGTGGAGCAGTTCAAGCCCTATGTCGAGGGAGGAAGGCACCGCGTCAAAGACAAGTAGCGAGTTGATCGATCAAGCATCCGCGCATATCTGTCGCGTTCGTTCCCATGCGTGAGCGTGGGAACGGCGCTAACGCCTCTGAGTCAAGTTTCAAGGAGCTGCAATGATAAAGCAAACGAAATGGATCGAGCGAAAATTTGAGTTTGATTTTCGAGTAGGAGTATACCCCTGCATCATTGAACGCTTGCGCGGGACGCCGGCAAGACTAGAAGACATGATAAATCCATTGCCGATTGAGATTCTCGCCGTGAGAGTCAATAATAGCTGGTCAATTCAAGAGAATGTCGGTCATTTGCTAGACTTAGAAGAACTGGGAGAAAAGAGATTGGCCGATTTTCTTTCTCATGCAGAGGTATTGACACCGGCCGATATGAAAAATCGAAAGACACAGGAAGCGGCTCACAATTCAAATTCCATGCAGAACCTGTTATCTCAATTTCGTAGGAGTCGTCACGAATTCGTTCACAAACTTGAGCGACTTGATGAAGCAGAAGCTGCACGATCTTCACTTCACCCCCGTATAAACAAGCCGATGCGAGTCGTTGATTGGGCTTATTTTGTGGCAGAACATGACGACCATCATGTAGCTCGAATTAGCGAATTAGCTAGGATGCTACAAAATAGAAGTTGACTTCGTATCACTTGGGGGTCCACGAAGGTCACTTATACCTGAACATTTGAACCGAAGGCTCATCCTCAGCCGCCCGTGGAAAGGTGGTCGCTCAATGCCGGTCCGCTTGTCTTGGCTTTGGCAACCATCTAAGAAGGCGAAACGGGATCTCGTGTGGAGTCAATGTCAATAGTTGTGGAAATTTCCTAAGCGGCTTTTCGTACCTTTGG
>JBHHZW010000045.1:0-10251 GCA_046758305.1 Bacteroidota bacterium
ATACGCCATCGCCGGAACACTGACTCAGCACTCACATCTCTAGGGCTTTCGCCCAGAAGAATCTCACTCAGTGTACGTTTGAGGCCGGCTTCCCAGTCGATGAGCGTGCCGTAGCAGTCGAAGGTAATCGCCTTTGGCCGGCGCTTATTCTCCGCTGCAGAACGCAGTCGTTTTGCTCCACTCCTCTTGGAGGACAGTTTACCGAACACCGAACAACTCCACGAGCCAGAGACTTAACTCCGGCACGTACGTAATGACGAGAAGCGCAATAATCAGAATGCCGATATATGGGAGGGTTGCATTGTAGACTTTCGAAACTGGTTTTTCGAACCGAAAACTCGAAATGAACAAATTCAGACCAACGGGTGGTGTAAGGTATCCAATTTCCAAGTTTGTCAGAAAAATAATTCCCAGGTGGATCGGGTGAATACCGAATACTTGTGCGATGGGCATAATAAGTGGAACGACAACGATGATAGCGGAGAAGATATCCATCATCATACCTACGATCAGAAGAAAGATATTGAGCAGGATTAGAAAGAGCAACCGGCTGTCCACAAATTCCTCGATGAAGTCGAGCATCTTCATCGGCACCTGTTCATCGATGAGATAGCTCGTCAGACCGAGCGCGCTAGCGAGGATGATCAGAATACTGCCGACGAGCAGCATGGATTCGCGCATGATGCGCGGGATGTCAGTAAACAGCTTGAGGTCGCCGTAGATGAAGACCTCCACCAGCAGCACGTAGAACGCCGTCAGCGCCGCTGCCTCTGTTGCGGTGAAAATCCCGCCGTAGATTCCACCGATGATGAGAAACGGAAGCGGAATCTCCCAGATCGCCCCCTTCCCGGCTTTCCACACCCGTGGTACGGAGAATACGGTTCGCGGTACTCCGGCGGTCAGCCCCTTTCGTACGCTATACAGTGAAAGCAGAACAACGAGCAGCAACCCCGGAATGATTCCCGCGACGAAGAGCTGATCGATGCTCTGTGCTGCGACAACACCATAGAGAATGATCGCCAAGCTCGGCGGAAAGAGTAACCCGAGACTTCCAGAAGTTGTCACTAGGCCGAGCGAAAATCGCTCGGGGTATCGTTGCTGAATCAAGATCGGGTAGAGAAGACCTCCTAAGGCGACGATGGTCACTCCCGAGGCACCGGTGAACGCGGTGAATGCGGCGCACGAGACAAGCACCACAATCGCCAATCCGCCCGACATCCAGCCGAACAAAGCCTGAGAGAGCTCAACGAGTCGTTTCGGCGTGTTGCTCTCCGCCAGTACATAACCAGCGAACGTAAACAGCGGAATCGCGATCAAGGTCGGAGCCTTCGCTAAGCGGAACAGCTCCACAATCACCGCGGAGGTATCGATGCCGCTCGCGGAGAAGGCCACGATTGCAATAACAGCGATGATGACGAATAGGGGCGTTCCAAGAAGTGCAACCAGCAACAGAAGCATTCCGAAGAGCAAGAGCTCCATTACGACCTTTCCTCTTCCGGCTGAAGACCACGCAGCACAGCAATCACTTGGTCAACGCCTTTCAGAGTAAAACGGACCATCATCACAGCAAAACCGACCGGGATGATTGCTTGGACGTACCAGATGGGGAGGTCAGTAAAAAGGGGCAACACCCCACCAAATTCTTTCTCACTGTGGACGAAGGTGACCGAGGCGCTGAGAAGAAGATAACAGACGAAAGCAGAGAAGAGATGGGTGACGATGGCAGAGAATCGCTTGAGCTTCGGGGTAAGGAATCTCGTCAGGACATCGATTCGAATATGGCGATTCTGTCGGGTGGCTAGCATGGCGCCGAGAAACCCGAGCCAGAGAACGAGATGGCGAAGAAAAGGGTCGATCCAAAGAACACCGGCATTAAAAACGTTTCGCAGCACTACCTGGAAAAATGCCATCAGGATCATGACGGACACGAAGAGCACCACGATGCCCGACTCAATTTTGGCAAGGCCTGAATCGAACGCCTTAAGGAATTTCATTCTTCGGTCTTGGCGGATTTATGGAAGTCAGCGACCGCTTGCTCAACGCGCGTCAGAAACTCCTCAGTAAAGAGCTTGCCCACAAGCAAACGTCGAGCGGTTCTGCCGATACGCTCGTATTCATCGAGCGCGGTCGGTGACGCAGGTTTGAAAATCTTGATCCCGCTCCTCTCGAGTGTCTCGACAGCACGTTCGTTATCTCGGCGACTGAGGGCTGTCACCTCGCCCATGTACTTCTGACCGTTGCGGAGGAGAATTTCCTGGAGGTCCGCCGGCAGGGAATCGAACATCCTCTTGGAAATTAAGACAGACCCGGATGCGTTCGCGAGCGGTAGATCGAACATGTACTTGACGCGGGTGAACCACTGTAACCCAATGGCAGCGAGTGGCGATGCGTACACTCCGTCGATGAGACCAGTCTGGAGCGAGGTCACCACGTCGGTGATCGAAAGCGGAATTGGTGTGACCCCAAGGGCTTTGAATGCGGCCTCTGCGATCGGGTCGCCCTCCCAGGTCCACATCTTGACACCGCGGAGGTCTGCTGGCCGCTGGACAGGCGAGTTCGTGAACAGGTAAACAAACCCTACCTCAGCCCATCCGAGGAAAACGTAGCCTTTCTCTTGGAATGCATTGCTGAACTGTTCGTCAAACTGTTCATGGATATAGTCGACCTCTTCATAGGTTCGAAACAGAAACGGTGAATCGAGGATACGGACGATCGGTGCGATTCCACCCATCCCCACGCCAGTGAAGCCGCCGCTGTGTAATTGTCCGATACGAATTTTTCGCAACACGGCATCTTCATCCCCCTGAACCCCGTTGCCGTAGATCTTGAAGCTCAGTCGACCTCCGCTTTCCCTCCGCACCGCTTGGTCATATTCGTTCATGACCTTCAACCAGGTGCTTCCCTCCGGGGCGAGTGTCGCAAACTTGATGATGTATTGCTGGGCAACCGCCTCCTCGAGGGGAAGAAACATGAGGAGGATTGTCAGAAACAACCGTGTCATTCCGCTACCCTTAGAAATAGGCATCGATCTCATTTAGATACATCTCCGCTTTTCGCCTCGAAATACTGTTGACAAGCCGCTGTTCCGGCATCACATCAGATGGTGTAGTCATAACCTTTTGAAGAAGCTCTTCAAACAAGTCCCGATCTTGTACCTGGACCGCGTAATAACGCGCGTAGTAGACGTACGGGAGCAAGAATCTTCCCTCTCCAATTTCGATGCATCGCTCGAAATGATACTTGGAGGAGTCTGGATCACCACCGAGCACCCTTGACCGACTCACGAACCAGGTACCGAAAAAAAGGTGTGCCCCACCATAGTAGTAGTCTTCGTTGTGTGAGAGGACGAACCGCATCATCGCAACTACCCTCGGCAGCTGCGCGAGGGCCTCAGGGTCGTCCTTGGTCAAATTGATGAAGCCGCCCCACCCCAATGCGGTCCAGAAAACCTCGGGGAGATCCTCTTCGTCAAATGTCTGCACGATTCGTTCGAAATCCTCGAGCGGCCCATTTATCGCTTCTCCGAACGCCCTGTTCCGAACCAGGATACGAAGACCATAATCCCTCCCGCGTCGGTACATCTCTCGCGCACGATAGGGATCCGTATCCTCAACGAATCCCAGCGCGTAGCCGCTGTAGCCCCGGGTGAGCAAGAACAACAGACGCGTGTTCTCCGGATCAGTTCGTACGATGCCTTCTAATGTCTTGAGGTTCGACGCGATGGCCTGTTCAGCAAGGAGTAGATCGGATTCTTCGTTCAACACCTCAAAGCTGTTCTCGAACACTTCGGTGAGAGATTGAATGGCGAGCTGCTGGATACTACATCCGCTGAGAACCAGGGCAAGGACGAAAAATGCGGCTTGTCGGGATCCTCGTCTTTTTCCACCTGGATGGGAAAACACGCATGCAATATATGGAAAATTCCAAGAGATGCAACGAGACGCCTTCAGGAGAGAAGAAGCTTCGCACCACGGAATACCTCCACCGGAGGTGCGATCGAGGAATCATGGCGTTGCCGTTCATGGAACGAATAGCGTTCTCTTTCATCCGTTGAATAGACGTACATCGTTGTACGTTAAGCATAACAAAGTTGGTCTCTCCTTCCATGAGATGGCTGTTTACCGCGAAGCGGCTGAAGAGAAAGAAACCGACTCAGAGCTGATTCGGAAATTATTTTGGCTTGCTCTCGGTGCCGTCGGTCTTATTCTCCTTCTGAGGGGATCCTGGATAAGCTAGGAAGAGCGGTTTCATCCGCCGATTTGGCCCTTTGGGACTCAGTGTCTTGATTCTCGTCAGCTATCATTCTCAGTGGCGTGGGATCCAATGGGCAGAAATCGAAGCAAAAAGAAACCCCACCGACTCACAGCCAGTGGGGTTCTTTATTCATGGAAACCGTTCAACAGCTCAGAAGTCGGTGCCGAGCGAAATATAGTAATGAGGAGAAGACCACCCTGAGATATTCCTTGAGCTTGAGCTATTGTAGGCCCAAGCCACATCAAACCGTATTAACCCTATCAGGAAAAACACGCGAGCTCCAAAGCCCGTCCCGACTAGGAGGTCTTGGGGTATGTTGTTGCTCGTGAAAGCCTTCCAAGCTTTTGCGTCCCTCCAGGCTGCACCTACATCAAGAAAGGCAACCCCAGTGAGACTCTGGAAGAAAAGAGGGAGGGGACCGGCCACAAGATATCCAAACAGAGGGTATCGGAGCTCAAGGTTGGCCAGAGCATATTTCGTGCCGATGCCCGCGTTGTAATTGTAGCCTCGGAGCGGGAGCCCCGCCTGCAGAAACACAAAATCTCCCGCATTATCGAGAGGTACGCGATTGTCTTCAAACGTCCTGTTGATCCACTGATCCACCCCACCAATGATAAACCTCTGGGGATCCGGTCCAAAACTTGCACCGCCCGAAAACCGAATCGCAAACGTATAATCGCGCCAGAACTTATAGTATTTTCGGATATCCCCTGTTACATTAACAAAGCCGAGCGTGCTTTTACTAAGCTTCGGAGAACCGTACACGTCGAAACGGTACCTTTGCCCGTTATTTGGTGACGTGTAACCCCAGAGTATCGTATCGTGCACATAAGCGAGAGAACCCAGGAAAACAGTCCTGCGATCTGTGGGATCAAAAGGAGGATCAAGATCCTCACGCGTAAGGTTGAACCATGATAATCCAAGATCAACTCGCTTGAACTTATTGATCGGATAGGAGGCTCCGAGGGAGAGACCATAGGTTCGAAAACGGTAGACACTCCCTCTGCCAAACTCATCACCGAGCAAAATGAACCTTGCACTGTGAAAACCTTGAACGCTCCAATCGATGCGATTTGGGAGGTAGGTGTAGAAAACGCCGTAATCACTGTTTCTCAGGTCCAACAAGAGATTTGTCAGCAGGAAAATCTGATGATCGCCGAGCATGTCGCTGAATGCCATGATTGTCGATCCCGTCACGCCATAGAAGGTACTGTAGGCAGCATTCCCGTAAATAATGTCGGGGGAAAAATTCAACTTGTACTTGTGGACCTTGTAGTTTCCTTCCTCATCAAGGTTGTCCGTGATGGCAACCGACTTCAACTCCGACGGCTCATCGATTTTCTTCTTCTCCTCTTTGTCTCCAAAGTCTTCTGTGAACACGTAGCTCCGAAAATCGATGGCAATGTTTTCTCCGTACAGCTTCGTCGTGTCCACTTTCTCGCCAAGGACCATCGCACGATTCTCTAAACTCCCACTGTCCAGATGCCCCGCAACGGCCGGCTCTTCCGCCTCTAACTCATACTTCTGCTTCATTTTGAAAAATTCGGTCCACTCCAGGTCGACAAGATCTAATCTCCGTTCAAGGGGCGTCTTCATGAGGAAGACATCGAAACCAGCCTTGCTCAGCGAGGCGAATACTAATTTGTTGCCATCCTTGGAGATGGAAAGCTGATAGACACCGCTAAGCGAGTTTGTAATCGGTCGATCCGAGTCACCATCGAGGTCCCGGACATAGATATTATTGATGCCGTTCTTGTCCGAAATGTAGAAGAGGTGTTTTCCGTCCGGAACTGCCAGTGGTGAGCTCTCGTCGCTGTCCGGTGCGTTGATAATACGCTCGATTCGGCGGGTCTCCACGCTCACACTGTAGATGTCTCTCTGGCTGAAATCGTAGGTGTGCATCTTGAAGCGAGACGGAACCTCCGACCCGTCCAAATACCGACCTCGGTCCGAAGCGAAATAGATGGTCGTGCCATCAGACGACCAGGTAGGGTCGCCGTCGGTGAAGAGATCGCCGGTGAGGTTCGCGAGAGCTTTCGTGCTCACATCGAAGACGTAGATATCCGACTGCGCTCCCTGAATTCCCACGAAAGCGAGTCGATCTCCACTTGGCGACCAATCGACTGAAAAGATCCCACTGAGCTGATCGAATTCATACTTATCCCGATCGCCGGACCGGACGTCGATGGCAAAAATGGCATCACGGGAACCACTCTTCACGGCGAGCGCGATCTTCTTGCCGTCGGGAGACCACGTAATTCCCGGTGTGAGCAGGTGCAGCTCCTCAAAATCAGCCGTCCGATTCCCCTTGACAAGCTTCTTTCGAATCGCTCCGTCGATGCCCGACATGATGAACACATCGAAGTAATCGTCGCGGTCTGAAATGAAAGCGATCTTATCTCCTTGAGGCGAGATGACGGGACTCGTGTTGTAGAAGTTTCCGATTTTCGTGTGGTCTGTCAGTCGACGCGCGTAGTCTGAGGGATCTTCACGTTTGGCAATGTCGGGCCAGTAAATCACCTTCTGTTCCTTCACCCAGCGGTCGGACAATTCTCGAGTGCCGATGCCGAGAGCGGCGCGGAACCCCATCTCCACGTTTCGAGTCGCCTTGATGCGGCTAAGAATCTCCCCTATTTTTTGCTCTCCATATTTGTTCGCGATGTACCACCAGACGGATTGTCCACCGCGATATGCGAAGTAACCGGACAACCGGTTGATAGGAGGAAGATACTCGTGAATCGTCGCATCACGGATAAACATGTCGGAGTCGGTATCCCACTGCAACGCTTCGTACTCCGCTAATCCCTCGTTGAACCAGAGGGGCAGTTGGAGTGTAATGTTGTTCGTGATGATGGACTGCAGTGAACCACCGTAGAACATATCGTTAATAATTGCATGGACGAGTTCATGGTGAATGACATGCCGAAACTTCCGGTAATCCCCCTCGAACGGGATGACGACCCGGTTCTTGAACAGTTCAGTGACCCCACCGATTCCTTCTTCGAGGAAAGGCCCGACAACATTAGTCTGCTGAAACTCATTGTGAGAGTTGTACACCACGATCGGCACGCGGTTGGCCAGTTGATGCCGGAAGGTCTTACTGATAGAAACATACGCAGATTCTGCCGCCTCCGCGGTAAATTCAGCCAGATATTCTCCACCGTCCGCGAAGTAGACGTCGAAATGGGCCGATTGGAGGTAGTACCAGGTGAAATTGTTGTATTGGACCTTGTTCTTCCCGAAGTACACGCCCTGTGCCAACATAAGGCTTGGGCCTAACGCCAGGACGAACAGCACCAACAGACGATGGGGTCGCATGATTTCATTGCTCCTCTGGGCATTCGGCATTCATTAATCCAAACATAACGAAAACCGGCTCCAGAATCAAACTAACGCGAGACAATCTGTTTTCGCTCCAGAAGCCCTCTCATTACGGTAACAATTTCCGATGCGTGGAGTTCCATCGTGAAGTGGCATGAAACACATTATGAGTCAACCAGGACGCAATCGATCTCTCGTTCCTCCGGGTCGATGGAGACAAGCTGAACCTGAACTTTGTCTCCAAGACGATACCGACGGCCGTGGTGCCGACCGATGAGGGAATAGTTCTTTTCATCAAAGATATAAAAATCGTCGTCCATGTCCCGCACACGCACGAGACCCTCCACCAAGATCTCATGGATTTCGACAAACAGGCCAAAATACGTCACGCCAGAGACAATAGCATGAAACACATCGCCAAGGTGCCGTTTCATATATTCCACCTGCATCACCTTCACCGACTCGCGCTCAGCTTCCATCGCGATACGTTCCATCTCAGAGGAATGGTCGCAGATGTCCGACAGCTCCTCCTGCCATTCGACGCGACGCTGGTGCTTCATCCCACGGTCATACCCTTTGAGAAGACGATGGACAACAAAATCAGGGTAGCGGCGGATCGGTGAGGTGAAATGTGTGTAATACCTGAACCCAAGTCCGTAGTGGCCAATGTTCGTCACCGAGTAAAGAGCCTTTGCCATCGAGCGTATCGCGACCTCGTTGATGACATCTTCTTCCAGTGTCCCACGTACGGTGACGAGAAGTTTTTGCAGTGCCTTGGAAGCAACACCACCATTGACGTTAAGGGAATAGCCGAACTGCGCGACAAAATTCGCGAGATCCCTCATCTTTGATGGATTCGGAGTATCGTGGATCCGATAAATGAATGGTCGGATTGTATCTTCCTTTCGGTACAGGCCAATATGTTGAGCAACGGTACGATTGGCGAGGAGCATGAACTCCTCGACCAGTCGATGGCTTGCGAGCCGTGCTTTCCGGACAATTTCAACAGGCTTGCCGTCTTCCCCCAAACGGATCTTAACCTCAGGTGTTTCGAAATCGATACTCCCTTCCCGCATTCTCTTCTTCGTCAGGGTCTTGCTGAGTTCGTGCATGCGCTTGAGGTCTTCCACAAAGTCTCCCGAGCCGCCATCGAGAATCCGCTGCACTTCTTCGTACGTAAATCGACGCTTGCTCCTGATGATGCTCTCCCGAATCTCATAATCCTTCACGACACCGCGAGCGGTCACCGTCATGAACACAGAATAGGCGAGTCGGTCCACATGCGGCTTCAGGCTGCACAGGTCCGTGGACAGCTTGTCCGGCAGCATCGGAACGACCTGGTCGACCAGGTACACGCTCGTGCCGCGCCTGAAGGACTCTTGGTCCAGCGCGCTTCCCTCCCGTACGTAATAGCTCACATCTGCGATGTGCACGCCGAGACGGCATTCGTCGTCTCCGACCGGTTCCAGAGAGACCGCGTCGTCAAAATCCTTCGCGTCCTCGGGGTCAATCGTAAAACAGACAATGTCGCGCAGGTCGAGACGTCGCCGGCTTTCTTCCCCGGGAACCGCGTCAGGAATTTTCTTGGCTTCTTTCAACACGTCGTGTGGGAACTCGAGACGTAGATGAAACGCTCGGGCGACCGACATGACTTCCACCTTTGCATCTCCTGCCTTGCCGAGCACTTCGACCACGCGGCCTTCGGGATTGAGATGCGCTGAATCCCACCGCTCAAAAGCCACGACAACCTTTTCCCCAGCGCGTGCGCCATGGAGGGACTGCTTCGGGATATAGAAGTCCCGCGATATTCGCGAGTCGTCCGGGACGACGAAGTAAAAATTCCGGCTTTTCTCCAATCGGCCCACGATCACGTTCCGTCCACGCTCTAAGATCTCGATGATCTCTCCTTCGGGCTTTTTCCCCTCCTCCAACCGTCTTCCCCCTTTCCTGGAGGATAACGGTTTCGCAAACAGAGACACGCCAACCAAGTCCCTGTCGAGTGCTGTTCCGAGAAACCGCGGCGGAATGAACACCTCCACATCCTTCCCCTTCACAAACCCACCCTGTTTTGTGACGGACAATCGACCCACCAGCCGCTCTGTCGCAACGAGCGACCCATACCGTCTTCCCTGAACGCGACGAATCCTCTGGTCGCCGTGCAACTCCGTCAGTGCACGCTGCACCGTCTCGTACTCCCCGTGGTCGCTGATGCCCAGCTGGCGCGCAACCTCCTTGGTCTTAAACACGCGACTTGGGTACCGCGCGAACAACTTGATAATGTTTTCTTTTAACTCTCGAACACCCATCTTATCTCTTTTCTTCGCTAGAATGTAATTCGATAGTACAGTCTGGCGCCATACGTGTCCTTATCCTGCGTGGTAAATTGGATGTCTCGAACTCGTCGTTCCAGCTCAAGCATCAGGTTCCGCAGCCTGGATGAATTGAACACGTTTCCCATGGAGAGCTGAACGCTAACGTTGGCGTTCGTTGGGTCCGTGAAGATCCGGCCCCCGAACCGCCAGTACGCACTGAAAATCTCCCCGCTCAGTCGGATGTCGGCAGACTCGACAATGCTCCCACCGCCACGATAGGTGAGTTCGACAGTGCGGACGAACCCGAATTCATTCCTGAAGAACTCAGTAAGGACTTCTGACAACAACGTGGACGCAAATCCGG
>JBHHZW010000046.1:0-10195 GCA_046758305.1 Bacteroidota bacterium
GCACGAAATCAAATGCCGTTCTCAGCGCTACGACCGGAAACCGATCTCGACGGAGGGTATCAAGGCTGACATTGAGGTGCTGCACGCCCGAGTTCCTCAGCGCTCTAGCCATCTCAAAAAGGCGAACGCCATTTGTAGAAAGGCCGAGCGCTTGGACGCCGGGAATCCCAGCCAGGCAAGTGCACAATTCCTCCACGCCTTTGCGAACAAGCGGTTCTCCGCCGGTTAGGCGAATCTTCTTAATACCCAGATCGACAAAGATTTCCGCCAACCTGACAATTTCGTCGAAGGTGAGCATCTCCTCCTTCGGATTCAAGTCGATCCCACGCGGCGGCATGCAATACCGACAGCGGAGATTGCATCGATCCGTGATCGAGATGCGGAGATACTCGTGCGTCCGCCCAAAATTGTCGATCAGACGATTCATATCCAGTGATGGATCAGTCCATCACCCTCAGTTGGACATTCTTCTCATAGTAGTTGCCTCGCAACCGGCGCGCCAGGGACTTGAACACGATCTGAAGCTTGACCTCCGCGTCCGCCGCCATCGCCGCAGGCATGATAGTCATAGTAATTGAAGCGAGATGTTCTCCCTCGTACCCAGCAACACGCTCGTTCAGCCGTTTGCCGCAGAATGGACGATTGACCTGCCAACCCGGTCCGAACTTCAAACTGGACTCTGGAGCGTTAGCCAGTTCGTTCGGGTCGACATAGAGCCAACCAACCATGTCTGGTGGAAATTTCTCTGTCGGTCTCACACCGAAGACCGAGAGGACCCGTCTCTCCGTATTCCTCTTTACTTGAATGAGAAACGACCCGTCAGTCTGCCTGAACGATTTTCTCGTCTCAGGATCCACAATGTCGATGATGATCTTGCTTTCGTCCACCCATCGATCCCGGCCGGCATGTCAGGAAGCACATGATATTTGTCGGCCCTCAAGCAGACTGCCAGGCCAGCACCACGCAGTACTCGCGAACGACGTTATTGCAAGCACAAATGCGAGTCCACTTGTTCCACGACAGAACTTTTTATGGGTGCTCATTGAAGTCCGCTTTTTGAAAACGTTCCGGGTAATTGTCTGTCTGAACTTTTTATCTTTCATATCAAGAAAACGCAAAACCCCATCCCGACAGAAAGGATGGGGTTCACTCTTTAGAGGTTGATGAGAAACTGCCGGCTGTCCGACAGGTATCGCACCAATTCCTACCGATGATCTCCTTTCCAAGGCCGGGAGGCTCAACCGTTTCCAGCAGAGCCGTTCTCCCGCGGCCATCCGCGGGAGGAGTCCTCAGACTCAGCGGTCACAATGCCGTGTAGCAGCTGAACTGCCGTGTAGGCGTTGTGACTCGGAGATAATCTCAAAGAACGCGAATTTTCTCTGACAGCTAAGGAAACTGAGACAATTCTTAGATTCTCACTAACTTGACTTTCGTATCGTAAAATGAAGCACTTCCGCCAATCGGATCTGTCAGGCATACGTCTTTCAAAAAAGGATCAGTCAGCAGTAGGACATTCGTGCAAAGTCCCGCGGAGCGGCGCTTGTCTGCTTTGATCGTACTACCATCGATAACTACATCGGAAGCACCGTATGCCCAGTGGCCGAAGTGCCAGGATACAGCGATAGTGCCTGGACGGATCCCTTCTACAACCTTCAGCCTACCAGTAACCGGTATTCGTTTTCCATTCTTCAGGTCCCACACACCAGTTGGATTGGTCCGGGAAATAACCTTGACGATCGCGCCGTCAGAGAGCCCTAACGTCTTGGCGTCCTTGCTGCTTATCAAGATATAGTTTTCCTTCATGATGGAAGACAGCCAGTAATTATTGGGTGTCGTGCGTGATTGTCCCCCAAGTATGTCCTTGTAGGTGATGAGATGAAGGTCGTGGCCGCCTTGGTCGAGTTCATTTCCAAGTGCATCCCGAACTGGCACATAGATGGCAACACCGGAGAATGGTTTACCCGTCATACTGTTTTTCGCGATCGCAACCGGCTCAATATAAAAGCTGAACATATTGCCGAAGATGTGTCTGAGATAGTCTGTGCCATACACTTTTTCAAAATCTTTGTATCGACCACCTCGATTCAAAACATAGATAACCCTTTCCCATTTATCGGATCCAACAGCGCTTTTCCATCGCGCAGGATCAAAAACGGTCATCGGAAGATGTCTCCTAGCGCTAAGGAAAAGATCCATTTCGTTCTTATCGGCCTTGGGAACGACCTCGCCTTCCTTATCGCCCAATGCGACATTGGCGACCATCTTCAGGTAATAGTCTTCGGGCCACACGAAATCCCAGCCTTCGCCGAAACCGTTTTTGCCGTAGCCGGCAAGTCCCAGTTTTTCTGCAATCGCCAACATGACCGCTTCCATGGAAATCGGCATGGCCTGCCCAAAGACGGAAACCGTCTCCGTCATCGGGGCCACTATCGGTTGGCGAACTTTGCTTGCCTTTGTCTGCACGTCCGGGGTGACATGCGGCATCCCCCACCGCTCCCAGATCGAGAGGTCAGGGAACACATAGTCGGCATACATGGAGCTCTCCCCAATCACGATGTCACAAGCGAAAAACAGCGGTATCTTCTCCAGGTCCACAAGCGCATCAATCTGACTCTGGGCAGCCGGAACCGAAAAACCAGGCGTCCCCTTGTGCAGGAAAACCGCTTTGATGGCGTGTGGGTACGCTGTCTCTGCAGATGTCAAGACTTCTTGATAGACGTTGGAGGTGAAAGGATAGAAGGGTCGCTTGGCAGGATAGCCATCGAAAAGCGTCGACGATTCGTATACGCTTCCCTCCCTTGTAAGTTTGAGTCCAAAGGATCCAACTTTTCCGGGATGCATCTCCTTGAAGTTGAAGGGATTGCCCGGCTTGCCGCCCGCTTCGTGCCAATGCCCGCCACCGACGCCCAGACCGCCTCTCCAGTCGGGATTTCCCACAAGAAGGTTCAGCGAAATGAGCGCTAATGCATTGTAATAGCCATTGGTGTGCTGGACAGGTCCTCGATAAAACTCTGCCACAGCCATTTTGCCATAAGAGGTGAATTCCTTGGCCAACTCAACGATCGACGAACCCTCGACGCCACAGACCGTTGCCCACTCATCGAGAGATTTGGAAGCAGCGGATTCCCATAACAGTTGAAAGGAGCTTTTCACTTCAAAGCCCTTCACCGTGGTACTTGCCATTAGATCGCCTTCAACCGCTGTCTTGTCGTCATAGGGACTGCAGACAACAGGTTGGCCATTATTCAGAACCACGAAGGTATGTTCGTCCCCTAGGCCAATATCAGAAGCCCGCAAGTACTTGCCGGCGGTTCCATCTTTTTCGATTCTTACCAGCAAACTAGCTGTGCTCCAAGAGGGTTCACCATCCGCCTTTGCGGCTGCTTTGTTGGCGTTCGTCAGGAAGGTGCTGTCGTACTCCTTGTTCTCAATAATCCAGCGGACCATTCCGAGAGCAAACGCACCATCAGTTCCAGGGTTGAGAGGAATCCATCTCCAGGCTTTGGCGGCCGTCTTGGAAAATCGTGGGTCGACAACGGCGATCTTCAAGCGCCCGCTTACTATGCCTTCGGTTACCTTCTCAGCCATGGGCGGCGGTCCAAAATTTGCTTCGAAAGCGCCAGTTCCGAAATAGATGATGAAACGCGAATTCAGCGCATCTGGCTTCATGTGGGTTTTACCACCAGACCACTTACCCTGGTCATAGTTATTGGTCGCCATTTTGTAAGCGATATGGTGGCTCTGTTCGCAAATGGAAGTGTGCTCGTACCAGTTGACCGAGCCGAAGGCATCATTCAGCCAGCGCTTGGCAAACTCTTTTCGACCGTGCTCGATCCGCCCAGCCAAGAAGACAAACTGATTGTTGCGCGGTCCTAAGTCCGGATGTTCTGGATCGATAAGAAGCTTAAGATGGTCTGCATGTTTCTCTTTGAAATCCGCGAGTGAAATATCCTTGCTAGCCACCTTTTTGGCATCTTCGGAGAGCGCTTTCATCACATTGGAATCACGTACTGCGTAGAGATCCCTCAGACCAGGGACATAACGCTTATCTTCACCTTTCACTTTCCGGAAGAGGTAGCCGCCACGGACAATCCCTTCAATAGCTTGGTCGAATCGAATCGTTTCCCATTTATTGGAGCCGCGAGGTCCGGCTCTTTTCAGTACCTTTACAATTCGATAGGGATCATACAAGCTCTGGATACCAGACTGTCCCTTCGGACATAACTTGCCGTCAATCTTCGCTGTTTCGAATGGTGAGGTTGCAAAATTAACCTGTGGAAGCATGGATTGCGGAGAATATGCCGGTCCATCAATTTTTACGAGCACGCCATTCAGCACCTTTGCCTTTATGGGGCAAGCTGTATGGCACTGGAGACAGACGGAATAAATGATATTCTCTGCTTTCGCCAGGTCTTTGATCTCCTCCGGTGTTAGGGTTCCTGCCTCTGCCTTCCTCAGTAGGTTGAATGCCCAATCTAGCTGACTGGCTAGAAGAACAGAACCGCCAAGAAAGGCCCCAGACACAAGGAACTCCCTTCTCGAAAACCCCCTCTGTGGCTCCAGACACACTGCAGGTTCTCGATTCGAATCCATGGTTTATCTCCCGTCCGAGGTTGACAAGTGTTACAACTATCCGTGGCAGGCGGCACAATCCTCGACAGTAGCTACCGCTCCAGCCAAATAGATAACGCGAGGCTCAGTACCTGCGGACTCATTGAGCCGAATCGATTGCCGTTTCTTCAACAAGTCACTGACCAGGCTCGTTGGGTCGTTTTTGTCTCCGAAGTACATAGCCCCACCTACGCACGTGGTAACGCAGGCCGGCAACATTCTCTGTTCCAATCGGTGGAGACAAAAATGGCACTTGCGAACTGCGTCTATTGGCGATTTACCTTTGCCCTTTCTCACCCACGCTGCTCCGTATTCGTGGCTTTCTACTGTTTCATAGGGCTCGAACGCGGGGGTACCTTCGGTATAAAATCGACCAGTGTCATGATATACCGCCGTGTATGGACACTGGTTTTTGACCTTCTCATAGACGTCTTTACCTCTGAGTTTATCGTAATGATAAACCAGAATGCCATCCGCGCGTTTTGTGTACCAATCCTTGGGCAATCCATTCACGCAAGGAGGGTTGTCACACTGTTGACAATTTGTCGGCATAAAGAATCGTCGTACCTGAGGATAAGTCCCAGCTTCAACTTCTTGAACGACGCGGTAGGAAACGCCGGGCGGTGAAACGTTTTCCGCGATGCAGGAGACAGTGCACGCATGGCAGCCGATACACTTATCTGTATCGATAACCATCACCCAGGAACGCTTTTCAACGGCCTTCTTCAGCGATCTCTCCACGTCGGCCTGCATTCTAATAAGGTGATTTTCCATTTCGGATGACATGGTTTCACACCTCCTCACTTGTTAGAACTTGTAGTAGGCCGTCAGTCGCGGAATAACATCTGAATCGGGCTTCGTTCCACCTGCATTTTCGCCGTAAATTACAACCTCCAGATTTGGCATGAAGTGAACGTTGTTGGCCGGAGAATAATCTAGACCGGCTACGATCAAGTTTGAAGACCCGGCGGTGTTATCAAATGGGATGTAAGAGATACCCGACGGGGCTGGATCGAACATATGGTCATACCGTGCGAAAGCTTGAACCTTGTCCGAGAGCTCACCTGCAACGAACACCGAGGCAATTTCCAGGTTTTCATCTTCTTTACCTGAAGCCGTTCGCGTTTGACTTGCGAAATGAACACCGAGCCGTGCCTTATCGGTTTGGTAGGCAGCAAAACCTTGTACCGTATATCGAGTAGGATCACCTCGGTCCTCCCAATCACCATAGACTTCTAGGATGATGGAATCATCCGGTTTAAATCCGAAAGAGCCTAGGATCTTCTTGCCTTTATTCGTTTCCGATTTCGTGCCCGCCCCATTTGCAAACATCACATGATAATTTACACGCTTCCGCTGATCAAGATGACCTTTGATCGCAATCCCCAAGTCTCGTGAACTACCAAACTTCTGCAGATCCAACGGCGTTTTTTCCACCGAACGGTAGCCCCAGATCTTTTCGATGACGTCCCACGTTGGCGTGGATGAGAGTCCAAACAATATTTGATAGTCTGATAATTTCCATTTGAGATAGGCATCCTTAGCAAAAGGCTCGATTTTAGATGATGTCGTAAAATCACCCGGGCTATTCAACTCCAAACGTAATCGAATCGCAAAATCCTCGCTTAGTACGTGGTCGTAGGTGAAATAGATACGACGAAACCAGAAACCGTTAAGATTTTCATTCGCTGAGTCGTGATTCGCAGCAACATAGTAGTAATCACCGAACATGTAGCCGCTAAATTTGTGGGAACGTTTCTCCTGTGCCGAGAGAGGTAACAGAAAGAGGATCGTCGCAACCGCTGCGACACCGAATCGAAAGACGTTCATTGATTATCTCCTTAACTGGGTTGTTGGAGGTTTATTCCAATATCATCAACTGGCTTTTTGGTTTGCTGCTTTCGGTCTGCAACGCACAATGGGGGGAGGTCGCTCTGTTTTATCTTGCGCTCTTGGTTAGGTTTTGACTCGAATCAACCGATGGGAAACTTTTCACATATTGGCCAATCAATTCCCGTGCCAAATCGAAGTATATCAAACGGTTAGCACGAAACACGACAATTACTCTGGAATCGCCTAAAATTGTCAAAGCTCAATTTCCGTGGGCCAGTTGACGGATATTTTATCTCAGAATTGAGAGAATCCTACACTGAAATTTTCCCGTTCTTGAGAGTCCCTCCAGTTTCGTTGAGGAATACCTTCACAACATGCAAATCCGGAATGCGATTTCGCCATCCTCTCGATTCGATCGATGGTTCAAAACAAGAAACCCATCCCGACAGAAAGGATGGGTTCCTTGCCTTCAGATTGATGAAAAAAAACGCAAACTGGCTTGCAAGTATCTCATCAATCCCTATCGATTATCTTCTTTCCTAGGCCGGGAGGCCCCACTGTTTCCTCCGAAGGAGTTCCTTCGGGACAGCGAAGTCGTTCTCCCGCGACCATCCGCGGGAGGAGTCCTCAGACTCAGCGGTCCATGAACTCGGAGAACTAACTATTTCAAGGGACAAGTCTTCCAAGTGTTACTTTTTCAGTAGCCTAATCATCGCTCTGTCTATTGAACTTCGCAGTACTCCAGACAACGATCGCAAATCCCTTGATCTGGAGACCATTCCGGGAATTCCTTTCGTATCCGATTCACTCTGGTGAAATCCGATTTCTCGTCAACACGTGCGGATTGATACATCCTGCAATGACATATTGGGCATGAGTTTCCCAATGCCAGTCCTGCGCCTCCGTCAGGAATCAATTCCGATGTCCCTCCAGCCCAGTCCGTAAATTGTGAAAGCTCACAAGCAAATCCAACGAGATGCCGATATGTCAAGGAGTTTTCTGACCAAAGCTTCTTAAGAATTTTCTTGTGTTGAGCAGTGGGAATTCGTCTGAAGAGTCGATTGAATTCCCGTTCATACGCCCCAAGAACAAGAAAAGGAGATTCACCTTGCTGCTCAAGCCTACCATCAACATAGATTCGCCACAGAAGAGCGAAGCGCTGACGTACTATCTCTTTCTCGGTCGGGGACGTTCCCAGTCTCCTTTTTTCATACAGAAAGGAAGGATTCAGCATATCGGCCACATGCATCAATTCATGAAGCAAATACCTTCGACCGACCTTCCAGTCGACGAGGGTTTCGGGACAAATCGAAATCAGCATGTGTTGAGCATTATCCTTCTCAAAAAGATCAGCTGTCTCGTCTGTCTTTTGAGTAACCATAGAAACAACAATGTTGCCAAGCTGCCCGGCAATTATCGGAAACTTCTGGACCTCCGCGTCGATGCGTTCAGGGATTCCTAAACGGCGGAAAAAAGACCAGTCCAGTTTCTCAAATTCCTGCTGGCGTTCAGAACCGCCGTATTCTTCGTAAATTAAATCAGCTTTTCTATTTTAGAGTTTTTCCAGGCAGGCATCTCGTTGAAAATTGAGTTGCACGGCTCTCTCGATGAGCCTAACACCGAAAAGAAATCGACCCCATCGCCAACCAGGGCCTTCCTTCCTGCCAGTAAAGCGACGGAAATATGGTGGTGCGGTTGACATAGCGTTATTTCAGCTCGAGCTGCAACCAGTTGGTGACTGATTTCTGTCCGTCCCGATCTCCCGCTTCCCCGTCCCAGATTGCAAAAGCGATATAGATTTGCCCTATCCTCCGAAATTGAATATCCTCTGAATCGGTGGATGAAAGGTCACGCGCGAAACAAACGTGCCATTTACCATCTTTCCAAACGCCCTTACCCTGGACGTTCTGATTCTGCTTAGGTTGAGGTTCTATCGTCCCGAATCCTTCCGCGTTCATGTCCTCAATTGGAGTTTCCTTCCGCGGATCCGAGAGATAGTTGTCACCTCCCCAGCCCGCCAGAAAGGTCGGATCCTGGACGAGCGTAGGTGTGACCGCATTCTCCGGTTTGAGCTGGTCCTTCGAGGTCCTCATGAAGGGATAATGTTGCCTCTCAAACGGATAAACATCTACAGCCATCGACGCATACTCATTTTCAACGTCACGATAGGAAAGCATGTCCAGCTGCTTATCAAATCTCCACAACCAAATATTGACAGGTTTGTTCTCATCCCCCATGGTAAAGGAAGGAGAGCCGCCAGAAAGATCGAACTGCAGAGCGGCACCGTCGGCAAAGCTCGTATTCGCTATCACGTTCGCATTGACGGTCAAGTCCTCCCATTCGAGCTTGATACCGATTTGCTTCCCGTTATGGAGTGATCGGACACTTAGCATTTGAACCGATTCTGGCCGCTGCCACAAAAGCATCAGCGGAATGTCCACGGCATTCGCGGAGTTCCACTGTGTCGAAAGTGGGTCGATCTCGATTTCACCGCTAATCCTCCTCGCTATGAGTGTTCCTCCCTTCGGTTGTTCTTTCACGAGACCTCGGGACAAGGACTTGACATAGTCGACCAGCACCCATCGCTCCTCTTCATCCAACGAGTATTCGTAGGATGGCATGGGTGTTCCATCCATCCCTGTGACAAACCGTAGGTAGATGTCCTCCGGGTCGCCCCCTCCTTTGAAGATCCCCCGCGTGAAATCGTTAGCGCGGATCGGGAACCCGTCATCATCCATCAGGCTCGCAGATGCGGGTCCATCGGCACGTCCCGTCGCACCGTGACATTCCCCGCACTGAAACAAGTCGTACATATCTTTGCCCATTGTGGCCATTCGAGGAGGATATGGCGAGGGTCGTGTGACCTTGTACACACTGTCGGGCGCCTCAGCAAAGTCTGCCAATTTCATGACGAAGGCAACGAGATCTTTCCGATTCTGCGACGGTAGATATTCAAAGCCTGGCATCGCCGAACCCGCCATCCCGCGACTAACCGTTCGGAAGAGGTCCTCGGCAGTTGGTGGATTGCCAGTCGGAGTGGAGCGGATCTTGAACACACCGCTGGTAAAATTCCTCGGTTTTGGAAAAAGCAAGTATGCGGCTCGACCATCTCCATCCCCCTTCTCACCGTGACAAACGGCGCACTCTTTCACGTAGATTTCTTCTCCCCGCTCAGCGTTGCCGAGAAACATCTCGTCTTGACCATAGGCTGGCGTCGTCCCAGCCAATAGAGTAGCGAACGCAAGGTGAAAGAGTTTGATCTTCATCGCAGGTCTCCTATCATTTTGGGCTGTGGGTTGGCCGACGGTGCTTTCAAATGCTGTTCCATGGATCTTTGCACAAACCTCCAAGGAAGTCCCTGAACAGGCCCCTTGTGAACCGCTTCCCCTTTCAGTGGTGTCCTAATTTGCTTTTTACTTTTTCGTAATCCCAGGCGCCCATTCCACCATCCATATTGTACAACTTTGTAAAACCCCTCTCTGCTAAGATTCCAATGCTTGCTCTACTCAGTCCGCCCAAATAACATGTCACAATGATTTCTTTTTTCCTATCGATTCCAATAGATTCTCGTCCTATTAAGTCATTAAAAAAAATAGAAATAGCGCCTTTTATATGTCCTGCATCATACGCCTTCTTTGATCTCACATCCAATATGGTGAAATTATCTTTCCCTGAATCTATCTTTCTTTTCACTTCAGCAGGTGTTACATGCTTGTATTTGTTCCCAGCAAACATATACTTGATAAGTTGT
>JBHHZW010000047.1:0-10063 GCA_046758305.1 Bacteroidota bacterium
TATGACCTGAAACCAAGGGAGGGAGCATTCTACGGACCGAAGATCGACATCCATATCGTGGATGTGCTCGGTCGGGATTGGCAGCTCGCCACCATTCAGCTCGACTTTGTGATGCTGCCCGAACGATTCGAGCTCGAGTACATCGATGTTGACGGGACGCGAAAACGACCCGTCGCTGTCCATCGCGCGATATTCGGGTCGTTTGAACGTTTCATCGGAATCCTGACAGAGCATTACGCTGGTGCCTTCCCAACGTGGCTTGCGCCGGTTCAATCTGCGATTCTTCCACTCACCGATGCTCACCTGGCATATGGGAGCCAGGTTCTGGAGCACCTGAAAGTCAACGGTGTGCGGGCGGACCTCGATGCCCGGAACGAAAAAATCGGGTATAAGATCCGAGACTGGGAGACGAAGAAAGTCCCGTACATGCTCATCGTGGGCGAAAAGGAACGCTCAAACGGGATGGTCTCAGTGCGACAGCACAAGAAGGGAGATCTCGGGAGTATGATGACAGAGGAATTCATCGAGAGAATCAAGAAAGAAATAGAAGAGAAGCTCATCACAGCATAGGGAGATCTTGCCATTTCGAAAAGCCGAAGAATTCGAGTCAACGAAGACATCCGGATTTCACGCATTCGCGTCATCGACGAGCACGGCAAGCAGTTGGGTGTCATGAGTCCACAAGAGGCTATGCAGGTCGGCAGGCAGCGCGGACTCGACTTAGTGGAAATTGTTCCGAATGCGGACCCTCCGGTCTGCAAGATCATCGACTTCGGGAAGTACAAGTATGAGTTGAGCAAGAAGGAGAAATTGCAGCGCAAGCGTCACCACCTCACGCAGCTCAAAGAAATTCGGTTTCACCCGAACACGGATATTCATGATTTTGAGTTCAAGGCACGTCACGCACGTCAATTTATCCAGGACGGGCACAAAGTGAAGGCGACTGTTATTTTCAAAGGCCGGCAAATCACTTACAAAGACCAAGGGAAGAATCTGCTCGGGCGGCTGGCGGAAAAGCTCGAGGACGTCGCGAAAATCGAACAGCCCGTACACATGGAAGGGCGATATATGATCATGTATTTCGTTGCCGACCGCGCGAAGAAAAAGGGAATGCCGAAATCCGAAGCGCGCCCATCACAGGGAGAAGTCGAAAAGGAGTAGCCCTATGCCAAAAATGAAGAGCAACCGAAGCGCGGCAAAAACATTTATCGTCACGGCATCAGGAAAGGTAAAGCGTCGAAAGGCGTTTCGGAGCCACATCCTGACGTCAAAGACCTCGAAGCGTAAACGACACTTGCGGAAGCCGACGTTGGTTTCGCGGGTAGAACAAAAACGTATCAGACTCATGGTCTAAGCCTCCCGATTCGACGAAACAGAGGAGACATCATCAATGCCACGATCTCGGAAAAAAGTCGCATCACACCGAAGAAGAAAAAAAGTTCTTATGCAAGCCAGGGGTTATTGGGGGGCTCGGAGTAAAGTCTATACCATCGCGAAGCATCATGTCGAAAAAGGTCTGCAGTATGCCTATCGAGACCGGCGCGCGAAGAAACGGGAGTTCCGTAAGTTGTGGATCGCCCGCATCAACGCTGCTGCCCGAATGAACGGCATGACGTACTCGAAGCTCGTCGCGGCACTCGAAAAGAAAAACATCTCTATCAACCGGAAGATACTCGCGGACTTGGCTGTCCAGAACCCGGAAGCCTTTGCAGAAGTGGTCAAATTTGCCGCCGCATAGGAAGAATCTTCTCAGCGAGAACGGATCTTGACGTTTGCTCATCAGCCCGTCGAGATGCAAGAGCGTTGCGAAGATTTTTTTTGTGCCTTGCTGGCAGAACAGATTTGTCCTCAAATCAAGACCTGCGGAAAACCATGATCGAGGAAATCCAACGACTGCGGACCGAAATCGAAGGAGAGCTTCAGAACATTGCAGGCTTTGAGGCCCTCGAAAGCTTTCGGCTGAAGCACCTCGTACGGAAAGGAACCATTGCGAAACTGTTCGATGCGATGCGGTCCATACCATCCGACCAGCGTCCCTCGATCGGTCGATCACTCAACGAACTGCGAAACTTTGCAGAATCGGCCTATGAGAGCAAGAAATTGGATCTTGGGGTTTCCCAGGAGACCGCGGAGGAAACTCTCGACCCGAGCCTCCCGGGGAGACGGAGGCCCGTCGGGACAAAGCATCCGATCACTCAAACGCTCGACGAGATCAGGCAAATTTTCTTGGGGATGGGATTCCGCGTCGCAGAGGGCCCCGAGATCGAAGACGACTATCATAACTTCGAGGCGCTGAATTTCCCACCCGAGCACCCGGCTCGTGATATGCAGGATACATTCTTCATTAAGCCGGACGTCGTCCTGCGTACGCACACTTCGCCCGTTCAGATCCGCATCATGGAGCGTGAACGCCCCCCAGTTCGCTACATCATCCCGGGGAAAGTCTATCGGAACGAAGCGATCAGCGCGAGGAGTTACTGTCTGTTTCACCAGGTTGAGGGTCTGTATGTCGATGTTGGCGTGACCTTCTCTGAACTTAAGGGAACCCTTGTGTCGTTTGCCCGGCAGTTCTACGGGAGTTCGATCAAGTATCGCTTCCGTCCGAGTTACTTCCCGTTCACCGAACCGAGTGCTGAAATGGACATCACCTGCTTCATCTGCGGAGGGAAAGGATGCCGCCTCTGCAAGGGAGGGGGATGGCTGGAGATTCTCGGCGCCGGTATGGTTGATCCCAACGTGTACCGCTCAGTCGGCTACGACGTAGAAAAGTACAGCGGCTATGCGTTTGGGATGGGCATCGAACGGATTGCGTTGCTGCGGTATGGCATCGATGATATCCGTATCCTTTTTGAGAACGACGTCCGATTCTTGAAACAATTCTGAAGCGTTCTTGGCGCCGAACTTGCACGTTCGAGCGCAGCATCGTTGTGGAAAGGCCACCAGTCCGTCTGACTGCTTATGCGCATATCCCTCAGATGGCTTAAACAGTACGTAGATTTCCGGGTTTCGCCCGAGGTCATCGCCACCCGACTCACGATGCAGGGGCTGGAAGTAGAGAGCATCGAACGCCTGGGCGATACTTACAAGAACTTCGTAGTCGGGGAGGTGCTGGAAGTCTGCAAGCATCCCAACGCCGACAAACTGACAGTTTGCCGCGTTGACGTAGGAAAAGCTGTTCTCAGCATCGTTTGCGGCGCACCGAATGTTGCAGTCGGGCAGAAAGTTCCGGTTGCACTCGTCGGTGCGGTGATCCTCCGTGGCCAGCATGATCCGGATGGGAAGCCATTTCGTCTCGAACAAGCACGAATTCGCGGAATAGACTCAAATGGGATGATCTGTTCAAGCTACGAATTGGGACTGGGTGATGATGCTGAGGGAATCATGGTTCTCGACCCTGCAGGCAAGATGGGCACTCCGTTGGCAAAGTACCTCGGCATGGAAGATGTGGTTCTCGAGATTGGGGTGACGCCGAATAGGCCTGACTGTTTGAGCCACATCGGCGTTGCACGCGAAGTCGCAGCTGCGCTCGGAAAAAAGTTAAGGAAGCCGTCGACCAGCGTTCGTGAGTCCAAAGAAAAAACTTCGCGTTACGTCTCTGTCGCGATCAGAGACACGCAGGGGTGCCTTCGATATTCCGCTCGATTGGTTCGCAATGTCCGTATCCGGCCTTCTCCGAAGTGGATGCAAGACGCCTTGACCGCGGTGGGCCTGCGTCCTGTAAACAACGTCGTTGATGTGACGAACTACGTCTTGATGGAATTTGGCCATCCCGTTCACGCGTTCGATTGCGACAAGATAGCTGGTCATGCCATCATCGTGAAGCGTGCTGCCAACGGGGAGGCGTTTGTTACACTCGACGGAAAATTGCGAACGCTGAGCAGCGAAATAACGATGATCTGTGACGCGGAGCGCAGCGTTGCGATCGCTGGTATTATGGGAGGTTCTAACACGGAAATTTCAGAGTCTTCGAGCAATGTGCTTATCGAGAGCGCATACTTCGATCCTCGACGCGTGCGACGGGCATCAAAATTTCTTGGCCTGAGCACCGATGCCTCCCAGCATTTCGAACGTGGAGCAGATCCGGAGATCACCGTGACAGCTGTCGATCGCGCCGCTCAACTCATGGCGGAGGTCACCGGCGGAGAAGTTCTTCGAGGCGTGGTGGACGTCTATCCTAAGAAATTGCGTCGGAGAAAAGTCCGTCTCCGGACGGGACGCGTCAATGAATTTCTCGGGACCTCACTTTCGAACTCGCAAATCAGGGGGATTCTCCTCTCTCTCGGTTTGAGTGTGAAACGTGTTAGAAACAGTACCTTCCTCGTCGAGACTCCATCGTTTCGAGTCGACCTCGAACGGGAGATCGACTTGATCGAAGAGGTGGCACGCATTTTTGGCTACGACAATATCGAGGAGAAGCAGGTTGTTTCGGTTCAACTGAGCGGTGTTGCTCCGGAAGTTTCGTTTCGAGACACGGTTCGGGAGTACATGATCGGCGCTGGGTTTCAAGAAATCGTAACCAACAGCATGCAGCAGAAAGAAATTGTTGATTCATGCTCCGAAAAATCTGTTTACGTCATGAATCCGATGAGCAAGGACATGGCTGCTCTTCGGGCTAGTTTGGTACCGGGAATGTTGGGAGCAATCCAGCACAACCTGAATCGCGGGAACAAGAATCTCCGTCTCTTTGAATTGGGTCGCGTATTCTCGCTTGACTCGTCTTCTCCAAGATCCGCTTATGTAAAGGGTTATGTTGAAGAAGAACGCGTCTGTGTTGGTTTCACAGGAGATGCCAACATGGCAGCCTGGTATGGGCCAAGCCGGAGGGCAGATATATTCGACCTCAAAGGGGAGCTGGAAGCGTTCTTCGAGAAAATTTCTCTTGACAAAATTCGATTTATTTATTACCCTAGGAGCAACACTTTAAGTGAAACTCCAGTGTTCATTGAAATCAATGGGAGTTATGCTGGTTACTTCGCACAAGTCAACGATGAGTGGCTCAAGCGTTTTGAGATCGGTCAGGATGTCTTCGTATGCGAGCTTGATGTAGACCTACTTCAGACGAGTCGACGAGTTAATCGAAAATACAATCGTTTGCCGAGGTTTCCCGTAGTTCCACGAGACCTCGCTTTCACTGTCGATCGTTCGATCGGAGTGGAGGAGTTGAAAGAATGCATCGAGCGCTCGGGGGGCAACCTACTGAGGTCTGTGCGTCTGTTTGACGTATATTCAGGCGAGAGTGTTCCTCGTGGGAAGAAAAGTACTGCGTTTTCGGTCGAATTTCAATCGGAAGAGAGGACTCTCACGGAGGAGGAGGTGGAGAGCGTCATAGGGGTGATCGTCCGTGAAATGGAAAAGAAATTCAAGGCCGAGTTGCGACGGCAATAACATTCTTCCAGAATGAGCTGGGGAGAAGGACTTCGTGAGCCAGCAAGCTGAAAGAGAGGTTGAGACTTCGAAAGGTAGCCACACATTAGAGAGTGCCTTAGATAGCCTCTGGGAGAAAGCGAGGCACGCATCAGAAGTGATCATCGGGTTGCGCGAAGACAAGCGCGTGCTCCAAGAGCGGGTCGCTGAACTGGAGGCAGAGGTCGCCAACGTCAAAGAAGGTCTCGGGGCCAAAGCCGAGGAAATCAAGAAACTGAGGGAGGATTTTTCGCTTCTGAAGTCGTACAATAACGACACTTTTTCCAAAGAAGAAAAGGAGGCGTTGAAGAATAAGATTCAAGACTTGATTCATAAGATTAACTCTCATTTGTGATCCGCTGATTGGGGATCGGGTTCTTGGTATTGGAAGAACGTTTGTTCTACGTGCTGACGGTGTTTTTCGTACGCTCGCATCGGAACAGTCACCAAACGTAGGCCGATGAACGGAAAAAGCATAAAGGTCAAGATCTTTGGTTCAGAATATCCACTGCGGGGAGAAAGTGAAGAATTTACAAAGAAGGTTGCATTCCACGTGGATGAGATGATCAACTCGATCCACGAAAAAATTCCGGATCAACCGCCACTGACAGTTGCGGTGCTCTCCGCATTGAATATCACCGAAGACCTGCTCAAGGAGAGGGATCGGAGCAACGCGCTGGTTACGGACGTCGAAAGCGAAGTACGAAAAATCAGTCACTACCTCGACAACTGTTTACGTACCGAGCCGTAGTCGTTAGTTGTTCTTGAGCGAAGAACCGTTCTCTACATAGACTTGACGGATGGGAACTACAATCCGCACCGTCAGCCGTCGTCAAACGTATTAAAGAACCAACACTAGCAGCAAAGGGAGCTCGACTCGTGGGCGTCGATCGCAGGCCACAGCCCGCCTCCTGAGCGGGATTCGCAGGTGCGTCCCGGAAAAAACTGGGGCGAGCGGACAGTGGAAGCGAGACATGTTCAGGCGAGCACCCACCGTGCCAGACACGGTTCTTTTAATATATCACCGAAGGATCCCTTCGGTGCGTACGGCTGACTGAGTGCGGATTTTTATTTTTAGTGCTTAGTCATAGAGCTTACAGGAACTTATTAGCTAAGTTGTCTAGATGTTATCTGGGAGGCATTTATGGAGACTTATTTGCTGATTCTGATTGTGGCTATGGTGTGCGCTGTGGCATTCTCTGCCGGCTGGTACCTCAACACGCGGTCCGGGCAAAACAAGATCATCAGTGCTGAGGAGCGCGCAAAGAAAATTCTCGCCGATGCCGAGCGTGACGCAAACGCCATCAAGCGCGAGAAACTGCTTGAAGTCAAGGATGAGTGGTACCGAAAAAAGCAGGAATTCGATTCGGAGACTCAAAGTAAACGGAATAGACTTCAGAGCCATGAAAAACAACTCAGCGCGCGCGAGGAGAACATCGACCGGAAGGTTGAGCTCTTGACCAAGAAAGATAAGGAACTCAACCTGCTTCGAAAAGATGTCGACGAAACAACAAGACGCGTGGAACAAAAACAGGGTGAACTCAAGCAGTTGATCGAAGATGAGAATGTTCACCTTGAACGGGTGTCAGGAATGACGCGCGACGAGGCGAAGAAAACCCTCATGGAAAACATGATCAATGAAGTAAAGACTGAAGCCGCTCAAGTGCTCAAAGATATCAGGGATAAGACAAGGGGAGAAGCGAAAAACGAAGCCCGGAAGATTATTGTTCAGGCTATTCAACGGACCGCTGCTGACCATTCTGTGGAGACGACGGTAAGTGTGCTGAACATTCAGAGCGATGAGATGAAGGGCCGAATCATCGGTCGGGAAGGCCGAAACATCCGGGCGTTCGAGGCGGCGACCGGCGTTGACGTTATCGTTGATGATACACCGGAAGCTGTAATTCTCTCAGGCTTTGACCCGTTCCGCCGCGAGGTAGCACGTGTCGCGCTCGAGCAGCTTATCGCCGACGGTCGTATTCATCCAGCTCGAATAGAGGAGGTTGTGGAAAAAGTCCGGAAAGAATTAGAAGAAGAGATCATTCGTGTCGGGGAGAACGCTCTGATTGAAGTCGGACTCCATAATGTCCATCCAGAATTGGTGAAACTGCTCGGGAAGATGAAATATCGTTCCAGCTACGGTCAGAATATGCTCCAGCACAGCGTCGAAGTCGCCCATCTCTGTGGAATCATCGCTGCGGAATTGCACCTCGATCCGGTCCTGGCAAGACGGGCCGGGCTTTTCCATGACATCGGAAAGTGTGTTGACCGCAACGTTGAGGGTCCCCACGCGCTGATCGGCTTCGAGCTGGCCAAGAAATACAATGAGCACCCGCTCGTTGCGCATGGAGTCGGTTCTCACCACGAAGACATTCCGATGGAGCACCCGATTGCGGCAATAGTCCAGGCTGCGGACGCCATCAGCGGCGCGCGGCCGGGTGCGCGTCGTGAGTCGGTCGAGGGTTACGTCAAGCGTCTCGAGAAACTTGAGGGACTAGCAAAATCGTTCGATGGTGTCGCGAAAACTTATGCGATTCAAGCTGGTCGCGAGATTCGGGTGATCGTGGAGCATGAGAAAATCGATGACGCCCAAGCCGATCAGCTCGCGCACGACATTGCGACGAAAATCGAGCAGGAAATGGAATACCCCGGACAAATCAAGGTCATCGTCATCCGAGAAGTACGCTCAATGGTGTATGCGAAATAGCAGAAGGTGGGTCATGATGCACGACGAAGGCCAGTTCACCTCGGTGCAAAGAGATGACTGGCTTTCGCTTTTCTGGGGGAAGTTTTGAAGAACACTCGCCGAAGGAAAATACTGAAAATCGGCGTCACCGGTGGAATCGGAAGCGGGAAGTCCGAACTGTGTCGATTGTTCGAGGCCGAGGGCATACCGGTTTTCTATGCGGACACCGTGGCGAAAAATCTCGTGGACAGTAGCGCAGAAATTCAAGCAAGGATCCGACGTGTCTTCGGGAGCAAATCGATCGGAGAGAAAGGAACACCGAATCGCACGAAACTGGCTGAGGTTGTATTTGCCGACAGGGGGATGAGAGAAAAACTCAATGCGATCGTCCATCCGGATGTGTTGAGAGCCTTTCGCGACTTCGTGAGGCGCAATTCGTCCGAGAATACAGCTCCGTTCCTCATAGCGGAGGCAGCGCTGATTTTCGAATCGAGAATGAACGAGAAACTCGATTATGTCATTGTGATCGACGCCCCGGAGGACGTTCGCATTCGGCGTGTCCAGCGTCGTGACGCGGTAAGCCGGGAGGACGTGAAACGGCGAATCACCTCTCAGATGCCAGTTGGGAAAAAGCTGGTCAGGGCTGATTTCATCGTGAAAAATGATGGCACAGTGACAGATTTGAAGAAGGCCGTAGATTTCTTCATCAACTTATTTCGTTTCATGTCATGAGCAACCTCTTTCAAAAGGAACAAGAGTATTTTTTCGCTACCTACAACCGTACTCCAATCGAGATCGAGCGAGGTGAGGGCGTTTACCTGATTGACAAGAATGGACGCCGCTATCTCGACTTGTTCGCTGGACTGGGGGTCAACGCCCTCGGGTACGGTCATCGTGGACTCCAGGAGGCTCTTCTCAAACAAGCCGCTCGGTACATCCACCTATCGAATCGATTCATCGCGGATTCTCAAGTGGACCTTGCGCAACGGCTGGTCAGTTGCTCGGGGTACAAGAAGATCTTTTTGACGAACAGCGGCACAGAGGCTGCGGAAGGGACGATCAAACTCGCGCGTAAATGGGGGAAGCCAAAGAACAAGACAAATCTGCTCGCCTTTTCGGGCTCATTCCACGGCCGTTCGATGGGGGCGTTGTCATTAACGGAACAGGCAAAGTATCGAGACGGCTACGAGCCGTTTCTGCCCGAAACTGGCTTTGTACGATTCAACGATGTGGACGATCTTTGCAAGAAGATCGACGGCCGTACGCTCGCAGTCTTTATCGAGTTCATCCAAGGAGAGAGTGGGATCAACGTCGCGACACCCTCATTCGTTGAAGCGTTGTTCGCATTGCGGGAGCAGCATGGCTTTCTGGTGGTGGCTGATGAAATTCAATCCGGCCTGGGGCGCACCGGAAAGTTCTTCAGCTTCGAGTATTACAGTGTCCGTCCCGATGTCGTTCTCGTGGCAAAGGCATTGGGAGGCGGCATCCCAATCGGTGCAATTCTGGGCAGTGAGCTGGTGGCCGATGTTTTCACTGTCGGTGTGCACGGCTCCACATTTGGTGGGAATCCAGTGGCATGTGCGGCGGCGTGTGCAGTGCTGGATGAAATTGTCGACGGTGGTCTCATGCAAAATGTGCAAGTTGTTGGCTCGTATTTTCGTTCTGAACTAGAGGGATTGAAAACGGAATTTCCTTCATTGATTAGAGAAATCCGTGGGAGAGGATTGATGCTGGGAATGGAGCTTGGGCGAAGTTGCAGCGAAGTGGTGGAAAAAATGTTCGAACTGAACATCTTGGTGAACTGTACCCACACGACCGTGATTCGATTTCTGCCGCCGTTGATTCTGTCGAGGCCATACGTGGACGAGGCCATCGATGCACTTCGAAAGGTTCTGAAGACAGTCACGTAACACTTTACTGGGACGAACAGAATTGGACGTTCGATCGGATTTCTTAGTAATCGGAAGCGGCATC
>JBHHZW010000048.1:0-10049 GCA_046758305.1 Bacteroidota bacterium
TTCCACATTTAAACACTGTAATTTCTGTGGCTCGGCAAGAACTGAGAAGAGTTCCGCGATCCGCAAGGGCATACATGTACATTGGTCTCGCACAGACGCGCCTCGGAAAGTTCAAAGAAGGTGTCGATGCCGCGACGAAGGCCAGCAGCCTCGCTCCCGAGGATTACTCAATACTGTACAAAATGGCAGGTCTGTATTCGATGCAGAAAAAAGTGGAGGAATCCCTGAAGTGGTTTCGCCATGCAGTGCAAAAGCGGTATTCGTTCAAGGGCATTCTCGATCACGACCTCTACAATATCCGGGACGAAGCGGAGTTTCTCCAGATTAGCCGGAACCCGTAGCAGGTAGCAGCCTTCCTGTTTTCATCCAGTACGACCGCTCGCATTTTTCTGGCGGCCGTTGGAGGTGGACGATATGAAAATTCTCCATAACCCACTGACAAGCCACTCCGCAGCACTCTTGGTTTTGCGTCTCGTCCTCGGTGTGGTGTTTTTCGCGCATGGAGCTCAGAAAGTCCTCGGTTGGTTTGGCGGGTACGGTCTTGCAGGCACGACGCAATTTTTCCAGGCGACGTTTGGGATACCGCCGCTCCTTGCTTACCTATCTCACTTTACAGAATTCCTCGGCGGGATTGCAATTATTCTCGGTCTGCTCACCCGTGTGTTCGCCCTCGGTCTGACGATCAACATGCTCGTGGCCATGACCGTAGCCCACATCGGAAACGGGTTCTTCAACAGCGGCGGCGGGATCGAGTTTCCTCTCGCATTGCTCGGCGTTGCATTGTATCTCTTCTTGGTCGGTGGCGGAGAGTATAGCCTCGACGCAAAGATCTTCGCGAAACCAGAGGCTTCAGCCGGGTAAGTCTTACGCTGTCCAGAGGAAGGGAAGTCGAGCAACCTGATGATTTCCGTCAGGATTTTGGAGGAGGGATTCTTAACTGTAGCGAATCACCATTATCGTTTTGATGCTCGAAAAGCCCGAGCCGCGCTAGGTTCTCACAAGGAGCCAATCGAAATAAGTGCCTCTGGCAACACCGTGACCATCCGATTGCCTGACTCGTTAGGCGGGTTACAAAGATAGAACCTTTGGGGCGGTGTTTCAATTTCCAGGCCTTACGAGACGGTCTAAGGTGCCCTCGGATCTGATTTCCGCTAAGGTCAACTACTGTCGGATAGCAACGACACTCAGCCAATTCCGCGGCACTGCCTCCAGGTTCATCTCTTGGAAGGTCTGGCGCACTCCTTCCTGGAGTGCATGGCACCCCTGTTCTAACGGAATCCCACGCAGTGCACCGCTGATGAACTCCTCGTATTGGCTGATACCCAGCCAACCTTCCAAGGGCATTGCTACAGGACAGATTTCTCGGTGCCTCAAGGCAAAGTTCTGTCGCTCTAACAGCTCCACATACTGCTCAGGGGTCAACGGCTTCCGCGCTTCGACTTTCGGGGCTTTCTGGGGCATGAGGTTATACTGGCGATTCAGGAAGCGGATCGCCTTTAACATCCAACGGCGGTAGAATTGCTCGGTCTCAGAGGGGATGGCGCCATCGAAGAAGGCTGTATTGAAAGCAAACATGCCGCCGTGAGGCAACAGGTCGTAGACCTCGGCGACAAGGCGGGTTTTATCTTGAATGAGATGGATAGCATTGCAAAAGAAAACAGTATCGGCTCTTTCACGGGCGATCTGTGAGAGCTGTTCGACACTGCCCTGGACGAACCTCACGATCCCTTTTCCTACTTTCTCTAACGCTTCCCGTGCTAATTGGAGCTCCTCCGCGGAAGTATCTATGGCAATGACCACGCTGTCTTTGGCACCCTGCAGTTTTTGGAGAATCATTCCCGTTACGGTGCCGACGCCGCACGCTAAGTCCACAACATGCTGACCGGGCTGGATGCCCGAGAGCTGAATCAGACGCTGGTTCACTTCACGATAGAACTGCTGTTGAGCAAACCGTTTGAAGGAAAATTCGCCTATCACCATGAGCACTCCTGCTTAGTTTTCACTGAAAAGGGACGTGAATTCGCCTCTATGTAACGCGAGCCGTGGACTCACGCACGCGGGACGGAGTCCCGCGCTAAAGCGAAATGGTTGCGAACGCGATTTTTGTCCGGTATAAAGCTTGTTGAATACTTCTCCATCGAACACTACTTCCTATTCTTGTTTCGACCGCAGTACCAAGAATTCTGTGGGTCAGTGCCTGCATCAAGACTCCGCTCTGAAGTGATGACAATCAAGCCTTGGTTTCAATAACCCTCGTCATGACTTCCCAAGACTGTGGTTTCGGCTAACAGGTTGCAATTTGCCAATGTTGGCTGACCAAGATGTTGTACCCACTGCCCGTGAAGCAAAGAATGGCAAGGCGGGCTTATTCAATCCTCATCGCTCCTGAGATGACTCCTCGAAAACTCTTCGTTGGCTCTACGGGTAGCATGCGCGATAATCTTATACTCTCACGTTTTTCGTCCTCGCTTTTCTCATTATTCTTGCGTGGCAGTGTTCCTGCATTCGCCATAGCCTTGACCTTTACCGCGAAATCGGAGCTTGCAGGTACCCTCCGAAAGGGTGCATCGTCGCGAAGTTAACTTACCCTCTCAAAAAATGCTCCTCGAGGCTGTTTGCCATTACTTATCCAGCGGTCAGCCATCCGTTCATGGCCTCCGTCTAAGACAGGAGGAGTGAGACTACCTCCGGATCATCGGTTTTCGTTCGCACAATCAATTCATAGATCGAGCTCGGGATCTGCTTCCTGTATTTGCGTATCTGCTCGTTCAAGGGTTCCCACTCGGATGCTTTGATTGCATGAAGAATACTCATGCTCTCCACCATCAGACCCAATCCTTCATTCACTTCTCCCCTCGAGAATTGAATCTTGCCGAGCATAGCTCGCGACAGCGCATATCCCCGCTGATCGTCCAGCGAGCGAGAAATTCGTAAGCTGTCCTCGAATCGTTGCATCGCTTTCTCATATTCCTCCATCCGGTAGAGCAAGTGGCCCATGCGGTGGAGCACGACCGACTTTTCGTACTCTTGGCCCAGCTCTTGCACATAATTCAAACATGTTCTGAGGCATGCCATCGCTTTACTGTGCGCGCCTCGTGCTCCAAACACCTCTTCCATCTCCATCAAAATCCGCATCTGTCCTAATACATCCTTGTTCCTGTCAAGCAGCTCGAGACATTCGCTGTAGCACTGAAGGGCGCTGTCCGGATCGCCCTCATTCCGGAGGCGTTGAGCCTCATAGTACAGATCGATGGGATTGCTCGGATTCGATTCAGTAGTGTTCATTCTTCTCCGACGACGCCTTGTACGTTGTACACGTCGACGCCGACAAACTCACAGATCCAGACGTTGCCGTGCCTGTCCACGGCGAGGTCGAGTGCGCGATTGTCCTGAAGCCCGCTGTCTGCCACGGTGAAGGTTTTCCAGGTAGTTCCGTCGAACTTGCTGACACCACCAATCTTGAATGCCTCAGCCACCCCCACGTCGGCTGATGCAACCCACACATTGCCCGACTGATCGACTGCAATTGCCTTCACGACGTCACTGGGCAGTGCACCGCTTGACTTATCGAATGTTTTCCACTGCTCTCCTTCTGGGCCGTTGCGTTTGAGTCGTGCCAGACCTCTCTCCGTCCCGATCCAAACCGTGCCAGTGCTGTCGAATGCGATCGCGCTTACGGCGTTGCTCGGAAGACCGCTGTTGGTCGTGTCAAACGTCGTCCAGACAGAAGGGCCTTTCTCGTATGGGTTATACTTTGTCATCCCGCCGCCCTCGTACACGGAGCGAATCCACATCGGAGCGGTGCCGAACCAGATCTGGCGGCTATCGTCCACGGCTATCACGGTGACGGTACTGCTAGTGAGACCGCTGTTCTCCGGCCTCAGTGTTGTCCATTCGTTCTGACCAACACGAGGGGAAAACTTCGAGGCTCCATCGAGCGTGCCAAACCAGACGCTACCCTCTCGATCATCTGCGATCGCGAGCACGTAGTTATCGACCAATCCATCCGACTTCGTAATGACGGTCCAGGCACGTTGGTCTTGCGCGCTCGGATCAAAGCGAACCACACCATGATACCAGCAAGCTGCCCAGACGATGCCCTTGCTGTCCACAAAAATGGAGGTGATGTTGTTGTGCGGAATGGGCGAGTTGGTCGTATCGTACACTGTCCAGGTTCCCTCCTCAAATTTCCGAATCCCAACGGACGTCGCAAACCATTTCGTTCCGTCCCGGTCGATTGCAATCTGGTTGAACGCGACCCATCGTCCCTCATGCCGAAAAAGATACGGCTGCCAGCGCTCGTCTTTTTTGGAACATCCGGTGAGGAGTGCGATTTGCATGAGGAGGAGTGTAGTTCTCGCGATAAGCTTAATCTCTGACATTGATGAGTAGCTTCCGTTTCAAGACTGGAAGTTTTTCACAAGCATAGCGCATCGTGACCCCTGAAGTTTTCCCTTTCCATTTTTGAAGGTATCGGACGATCTCATCTGGATGGCGCTCGCCCGCTTCCTTCAGCAGCCAGCCGACCCCTTTCCGTACCATGTCGTCTCTGTCGGTCATGAGCCGATCGGCCACCCTGACAATTTCGTCCAGAGAACGACCTTCGCGGGCAAGAGGAGTTAGCGCCACTGCCGCAGCCCGCCGTCTCCATCGGTTGCTGGACGAGGTCCATTTGATGAGCTCTCGAATTTTCACTGGGTCCTTTCGTACCACTTCAGCAATCAGCCAACCGGAGAGGCCATCCGTATGGGCCCAGTTCGTCAGGTAGTCCACCCATTGGTCGAACAGCGAGAAAAGCGACGGATCAAAATGCTTTGAAAACTGCCGGAGCATCCAAATCGCCGTAATCCCTTCCTCCATGTTGGAAGATGCGAGGAGTTTCTCCGCCACCTCAAAGGCGGTTTTCATGTCGCGATCGGACGTGAAGCGTTTTGCATACTCCTTGGCGATCTTTTTCACAGTAGGCGTAGGGACACCGTAGACCCAAGTTTTTTCTTTGAAAAATCGCCTTGCGCTGAGAGCGTGTTTCTGACTCGCCTTGGTTTTCAGCTGCCTCCGTATGTCTCTGGCCATCCGATCTGCGTTCATGGGCCGAAATGGATGCTCGTTAGCTCACAAGTGACTTGGATATGAGGATCCGTTCGAAGGACTTCGTGCCGACTCCGCCGTCCCGGCGAAGTTGATTTCCTCCACCATGCACCCCCCTGCGGGCGGGTCTCTTCGTAGGTTGAGCAAACATGGGATGAAATTCGAATGCCTGCCCGAACTGACTGGTCAGGCGGGCCTGCTATCGGCCTGTCTCGAAAGCCGACGACTCGACTTGTCAAGAGTGACTTCGTCATAATCTACAAGGATTTTCCTCCGAAGCAACTCCTGGCTCAAGATTGCGGTTGATCCACTCTTCGCTTAAAGAACAACGGATACAATAACCCGTTTCCGATGGCAACGATCGGGAACACAATCAGGCTATCCAGGATATTGAAGAGGTAGAAATCTCTTGGGTGACTGTAATGATTCATGTAGATGGAATGACGCTTGCAAAGAACAGGAAGGCAATACCGTAGACCTTTAGACTCTTGATACTATGTTTTCCCTTGAGTCCTGGCTCCGTGAGCACATACATCGATTTGTCAGGTCCTTCGGTACCTGTAGCACTGGTGATTCATTCCTCTTGCCGATCGTGTGCCATGCGTAATTCTTCTCTCGAAAATCCGTCTTCCGTCCAGTACTCCTCCAGGCCCACACCGAGACCCTGAGCGATCCGATTCACGAAATTGAAGTAGGAAATGACCAATACGATGTGAAGAATTGCCTCATCCGTGAAACCCGCCGTTCGGAGAGCGTGCACGTTAGCCTCGTGATTTGCCTGCGGTCTCAGGGTCAGCTCCACCGCGAAGTCCAACATAATTTTTTCCGGCCCTCTGAGCGCCGCAAGTTTGTACTCCTTGCGCAGCTGCTGGACGAGCGCCTTGTTTCTTGTCAATCGGTAGAGTCCATCCCCGTGATGGTTGATGCAGTATCGACAGTTGTTTGCGACGGAGACGGTGCTCGCGATCATCTCCCGCTGTGCACGGCTGAGCGGTGATCTCCCGTACATGAGCAGCCGGTACAGGTCCATGTGTGCCTTGATCGACTTCGGGTAGAGGCTGTGAATCTTGACAATGTTGTCCACTCCGCCCCACGGGGCCTCGTAGACATTGTAGAGAGTTTTCAATTCCTCTTGCGTCTCGCGTTCGTTGATCACGCGGATCCAAGCCATGACGTGGTCCTCCTCATGAATGGAATCGGTAAGCCAATCGGCTCTTGTTTGTTCTCAGGATGAACATGATGAATGACGCTGCGAACTCGAGTGGGGATCAGCGAGCATGCAACCCTCATGTGATCTCGACCCTTGACGTGAATCTGTTGCTGTGCCTCTCCGACCGCTGGCATACACCAACTCGATGACTCCAAAGATCGAGCAGGACGAGAGCTCGGTCTTCTCCTCGGACGGTTCGCGTGTCCAGGTTTTGGGCTGGAGGCCACCGTCGAAGAGGATCTAGCCGTGAAATAATTTTTCAATCTACTTCTTATGTAACGCTTACCCAAGTGGACTTCAGATATTTCTCTCTGGTGATAGCGTCAGTGTGATTTAGGCATCCAATCTCTTTTGTAGGCCAGTCGCAAAACCGGCGTAACACTGTCTGTCTTTCAGAGATTCAAGGATATACATATAGAGGTCAGATATTTTTCTCCTGTCTATCTCACGGGCTGAACGTACGCACGTCCAATGGAACTGAAAATCGTCTGGTCCGTCAGCACGACGTGGACCTGTTTGCGCTGATGTTCCTTGACGATATCTCTAAGTTTTTCGAGGGTGAATGCTAGCGATCGCATGTCGATCCTCTCCAGCAGGAAGCGGGGGATTTGGGCGCAGTGCCCTGCTTCCGTGAGATAGACCCTGCCCTTCTTATCGATGTCAAGATAATTGAGATGACACCCATCATCGAGCGGGAGGGTAAAGCAAGGATAACCGCCCGGTTTGTCCTGCGCCTGCTGACGTTGAAGTCTCCCGGTAAGCACAAAATTCATCATCAGATCGAGGGGATCTGTGGGCATAAAGTGGAGAAACGGTCCATGGGTTCGGACCTCATTGAACGCTTTGCCGCTCAAGCTCTTCTCGAAGGGAGCCTCGAGCAGCACGCGAACGACAATCGGTTGCTTCACCGAAACATTTATGATGTACCCTCAGATCACATGATGACGAAGGTGCTTTTCGATGGGAGATAGGTCAAGGAGCTCAGGCATCGGCTCTGTCAGTGCAACTAACTATCGGTGTTGTGGAGATCGATCTGTAGAAATCAGAAGTCAGAAGGTTTGTCCAGATCCATCTCAAACTTTATGCACGTATTCGCGTATATCGTCTTTCGTTTCTGAGGAGTGATCTGAATTGCCCAATCTCCTTTCGCGTTTCGGATCACGGAGCCCCACAACTTCCTCACGCGTTGCGCCCAGAATTTTTCCCAGAATATCCATCCGAAATACGCAGATCCATCTTCGAGAAGGAAGGCAGGCACCCGTTGACCGGGAGAAACGTCGACATCAGCGACAGTCGTTGGAGCATATCCTTCGCGCCTCAGCTCCTCGATGAACAAGTCCGAGACGTCCCGACCTTCCCACAGGAGTTCGTGCCTGATCCGCTTCACCGTTCTTCCACGAATAATGTCTCGAAACGCTCCCCGGAGCTTGCGTTCGGTTGTTGTCGACAGGTCGGTCATACCCCTGATGCAGATTCGTTCAAGACGCAGTCCCTCAGTGGTCCGTTGAGGTCAAGAGTCTGGATCGTATCGCAGGGTTCAATAGTGAGACAACAGCTTATGGCGAGTCGCATTGAAAAAATATAGTAAGGAAACGGACAAGATGCAACGCGCTGGACTTCTTGAATCTCACTTGCTCTCTGAGTATCTTCAAAAGATACATTCTTGATCCCCCATGCTGATCTGGATTTTCATGCTGCTTGCCGCGTTTGGATTCTTGGTCTCATTATACTTCACTCTTGTCTATTACAAGCTGATGGCTCCTGACACGAAGTTTGTTCCTTCAATTTGCCGGTTGGGTGAACAAACTTGCCGGACAATCCTCTCGACCCGAGAAGCGCGAGTATTGGGAGTTCCAAATTTTCTTCTCGGGTTGATCTATTACCTTGGCCTGATTACCCTCGGTGCCTTCGAGTTGATTCATCCGTCGACGTGGGGCTACGAGGCGCTGATGACCATTTCGCTGTTGACCGTGTTGCTCGGAGTGTACCTGACTCATTCGCTTCTTTCAAAGCTGCGTGTCGTGTGTGTGCTCTGCATTGCAGGTCACTTGATTAATGTCTTCATCGCAATCATTCTCTATTCTTTTTGGTTTTTCTGAGAGTGCTGTGACCGGATTTGCCTATCACGATGACTACCTAAAACACGACACGGGTTGGATGCATCCGGAAACTCGAAAGCGGTTGACCGCCGTTGTCGAACATCTGAGGAAGACAGAGCTCTGGAAGGATCTTCAGCACATCGCACCGGAGCCGATAAATCGGCAACTGCTTGCGACGGTCCACTCCGAAGAGTACGTCGAGTTCATCTACCGGGCGTGCCGTAGCGGAGTGGAAGTGTTGGATCAGGGCGACACCCACGTCTGCAGGGATTCGTATCAAGTGGCTCTGCGTGCTGCTGGCGGAGTGGTTCGTGCAGTTGATGAGGTGATGGCAGGGAAACTGAGTCAAGTCTTCTGTGCCGTTCGACCTCCTGGCCATCATGCAGGGCGCGACGTTGCCATGGGGTTCTGCCTCTTTAATAATGTTGCTGTCGGAGCACGCTTTGCGCAGCAGAAGTACGGAGTGGAGCGCGTTGCAATCGTGGACTGGGATGTGCACCATGGCAACGGCACGCAGCATATTTTCTATGAGGACCCAACGGTCTTTTACATCAGTCTCCATCAATATCCATTCTATCCGGGAACGGGCGGTCGGGAGGAGCGCGGCACGGGGAGAGGGGAAGGATATACCATAAACGTTCCAATGAAGGCAGGAAGCGGGGAGCGAGACTACCTCCAGGCCTTTGAGGAAGAGATTCTACCTGCACTCGAACGCTTTCATCCAGAATTAATCTTGATTTCCGCCGGATTCGACGCACACAGGCACGATCCACTCGCGAACATTAACCTGACGGAGCTATCGTTTTCCACTCTAACTCGGATGCTCGGCGAAGTGGCCGCCAGGCACGCCGGAGGGAGAATAGTATCCGTTCTCGAGGGAGGTTATGATCTTCAGGCGCTGGCGCGGTCGGTGGAAGCGCATCTGCGAGTGTTTGTGAGAAATTGAGTACTGTGAGACTTGCATTCTGACTTCCAGGTTTGTATAATAGTGTTGGCCGCGTGAGGATCGTTCTTTACATTTGAGCGTAGTCAGTTAGGGGTGTCCCGTCCCGACTCGTTAAGTCAGGACGGGGCTGAGATGATACCCTTGGAACCTGATCTGGATAATGCCAGCGTAGGAAAACAGATTCACTAGTATTGAAAAAGCCGTTTTCAGCACGCTGGAAACGGTTTTTTTATTCGCAGAAGCTATAGAAACAATTCATTGTGGAAAGGAGCCAACGCACATGTGTAACTCTAGATGGTGCAGAGTTATTTTCTGGTTGTTCCTCCCCTCACTGCTTATCGGTCAGCAGAAGGGGGGCCTCCAGGGGACGATCCGCGATGGAGAGACAGGCCGTCCTCTTTCCGGAGCGAACATCATTCTCGTGGGGACTCCTTACGGGACAAGCTCCGATGAGGGGGGAGATTTCCAGATCATTGGCGTTCCGGAAGGAACCTACGCGCTCAAGGTTTCTTTTGTGGGCTATGAAAAGAAGAAGGTGAGCATAGCGGTGTCGGAAGGTGAGACTATCATCCTCATCCTCAAGCTCACGCCGACAATTCTACCCGGCCAGACGATCCTGGTGGAAGCGATGCGGGGAAAGCACCGTGAAACTCCAGCGACCTTCTCAACGATTCGGCGGCAAGAGATTCTCGAGCGATATACCTTT
>JBHHZW010000049.1:0-10036 GCA_046758305.1 Bacteroidota bacterium
TTTTGCATCCGATAACAGAGAATCTTGAGGTTGGTTAAGCATTAGAATCTTTTTTTGTAAAGTGCTTTTCGTAAAACCAGTTAATAATGGCAGCTAACATCAGCTTGAGCCGACATAGGGCAAGTACTTTTTGGCCAGTTTCGTGCCTATCGAAAGTTCATTTGTTACAGCAGGTTAGGTGCCCTGTCGTCCTTTGCGGCTCAGCTTTGCGTTAGCTGCGCTGATTTAGTTTTTGTTGAAATCAGTACGATTTATGAATATTTCTTATTCCTTGCTTTATATGGACATTTTTGTTATATTAAAAAATTGTCCAAAATAGATATTTTTAAGAGATAAATTTGGACAGCAGTGAAAAAATATAAATAAAAAGAACCTAGAGTTTGATCTTGCGGCGGAGGCAGTCATTGAACCGACCGAGGTGGTCGGGTTGCAGGCGCTGCCTCCCTACTGCTTCTCGTCTTTCATCCCATTCATGCTTGATAGGTTTCCCGATAATAGCTATATTATTTTGTTTTTATTTTGTGGGTTTGAGTGCGGCTAGTAGGTGCGGTCGTTGCTCTCAGGAAGCGGGCATTTGATGGTAGGACGACAAAAGTTCACATTCAAGCTGTAGGTGACCACTAATCCGTTTCGGAAGCGTGAGACATAAAATATGCTGGAGGCCTATATGGTATATTCGTATGCGGGTATTCGTGCGCGGATAGTTACAACTGGAGCTTGCTTACCCAAGCGCATCATTGAGAATTCAGAAATTTTAGGATTGGAAGGAGCCGATGGCTCGATTCGAAGATTACTCGGTGCTGTACAGCGACGCGCTGTTGAGGAGCACGAGGTGTGTTCGGATATCATCACGGCCGCCGCAACACAGATCGTGGAATCGGCTGAGCTTTCACCCCTGGAGATAGATCGCATCATCGTCAGTGCCACGCCGGGAGATTTTTTTGAGCCGTGTACGGCGAGTGTGGTGCAGCACAAGCTTGGGGCCCGCTGTCCGGCTATCGATGTGGGCATGTCGTGCGTCGGATGGCTCGCTGGCATGGATTACGCCCTACGGTGCTTGGCCACAGGAGAGCGGCGGATACTGGTATTGGCGGGTACGATTGTGTCAAAGGGGGACGGCTTTCGCAATCCCATGCACCGTGCGATTTTCGGCGACGGCGCGGGCGGTGTGCTGCTGGAGTCCAGTGAAACAGGACAGTTTTTAGCTGGGGGACTATGGACAAAAGGGCAATACTATGATGTGATCACGATGCCCCATGCGACATCGGTGCATTCGCCGCGCATTCCAGTTGAGTATCTTGGTAGTTTCTACATGGGGCAGCGAGAGGTCATCCATCAGGCATTGAAAAACGAGTTAGCCAGTGGTGTGGATGAAGTGCTAGAAATGGCAAGCCTAACGAGAGATGATATTGATGTTGCGTTTATCCACCAACCGAGCAAGCCCCTATTCGAGGCGGCGGTGGCGGCCGCGGGGATTCCAAGGCAGAAAGTGATACACGATTACGAGCGCTATGGAAACACAATTTCAGCCGAACTGCCGATCTCACTCGACGAGAACGTGCGCAACGGGCGAATCAAGCGCGGGGATACAATATTGATGGTGACTTTCGGCGCCGGCTTTAGTGGCGGTATTTTTTTATTTCGGTTTTAACACTCCAACAACGTCTCCCGATTTGCGATTTTCGATTTCGGATTGCAGATTGTGCAGAAGCCAACCTTATGATATTTGAATTGAATCGGAGTTGGTTTTAATTAATATGGTGAGTTTTTATTGAATAACAAGATATTGGGAGTGCGTTTTCAAGGCATTTGGATGGGGAAGGACAAGTATCTACTTAGCCGGTTAGCACTCAGGAGGTTGCTTGCCCGTGGAGCCCGATTCCGTTTCAGTGGGAGAAAACAGCAAATGGAAGTCAGCCAAAAGCGTCTGACGCGGGTTGATGGGAGCCACGATCAACCAAAGCGAATCCTCTTCACCCCGGCGTCAAACATTCTAGCGCACGTAGGCCGCTGTGTGATGCTCGCCAGGGAACTCCAAAAGAGAGGATATGATATCATTCTGGCAGGCACGCCCAAATTCTTACACGATCCCGCCCTGGTTCGTCGGGGCGAATTTGAAATTTATACCATTGCTGACTATGAAGCCCAAGAAGGTTTGAAAATTCTCCGGAAAGTGCGCAAGGTGCCAGCAAGGCAAATCCTCAATGAGCACATTCAGGCCGAGGTGAAGATGCTCGACCAGTTGCAGCCCGATGTCGTGGTCAATGATTTCCGCTTGACGCTTTACCTCTCAGCCCGGCGGCAGGGGATTCCGATCATCTCATTGCTCGGCGGACGCTGGATGTATCAGTATGCAGCCAGACCTTTTAAGGCCCCTCGGACCCATCCTATGTACCCTCTTTTGAAGCGCTTTATCGGCGAGAGAGGCACCGACGCGGTAGTCCCCATTTTCCAAAGGTGGGCGTTGCGATACAAAATGCGGCCGTATTATCATCTAAGTAAACACTATGGACTGGAACCAAAGAAAGAGCTGTGGGATCTGTTGGTGGGAGAATACAACTTGATTTTGGACACCGAACTGTTAGGTCCGATGAGCCATCTGCCAGACAATTTCTGTCGAGTGGGGCCTATTGCCTGGACTCCAAAGATTCCGTTGCCTGACTGGACCAGGACAGTGAACCGAACGCAGCCGGTGATCTACCTCACCATGGGCAGCACTGGGCATGCGGATCTCTTTAAGCAGATGATAGAGACTCTTGCTCATGCAGACTACACGATCATCATGACCACAGGGGGGCAACGGCAGATCCCGAACGAGCACTTGCCGAACAATTTTTATGTGGCTAACTATCTCCCCGGCGAGCAAATCATGGAACTGGCTGATCTGGTCATTTTTCATGGCGGGGCGGGAACTGGGTATCAGGCGATAGCAACGGGAACTCCGTCGATTATCATCGCGACGCACCTCGAGCAGGAGTTTGTAGGAGAAGTTGTGGAGGAGCACGGAGCCGGGATCTTTTTGACCATGAATCAGGTCCTGGCAAACCCTTCTGTGATGCGGACATCCATCGCTACAATCTTGGAGCATATCGACCTCTATCGGTCTCATATGAAAAAACTCCAGGCCGATTTTCTGCGATATGATCCAGTGCGAACCGCCGCTGATTGCGTCGAGGAATTTATGAAGAGGTTGCCATAGAGTCTCAACAAAAAAGCAAACGAGCGGCGAGGGGATATTTACAGATGTTTCGTCAAAAAGGTGATGAAGTCATTCGCGTGGGTTATGGCCAGCGGGTCTTGATGGACGTGCTCGATGCGGCACGGCGGCCGGACAGTTACGCTGTGATGCTGCTGGATATGTCAGCAGCGGAGGCTTTCCGCAAGCAGTACCGGAAAAAGCATGGCGTAGCGCTGACGAATCTCCATTTGATCATCAAAGCTGTCGCCGAGACGATGGACAAAGAACCGTGGGTGAACTACATGGTGGATGGGTATAAAATCATTAAGCCCTCTTCGATTGATATTGGAGTGTCGGTGGCCGCCAACGAGGGCGTCACGCCCGTGGTGGTCATTAAGGAAGCAAACAAGAAATCGCTGCAGGAAATTCGTCAAGAATTAACCAGCAAAGCGAGTGAAGCAGTTGAGCAAGAAAAAGAAAATCTGGAAAAGTTGAACCGACTGGCTCGGTGGATTCCGTTGAATTTCATGCGCCGGTTGTTAGTGCGATACCTGGCCAACCAGTATCGGCTCAGACGAAGCGTGATCGGAACCGTGCAAATCACCAGTGTGGGGTTAAAGGACTTGGACTTCCATCTGCCTTCCCATATCGGTACGACCTGTCTTTTCAGTGTCGGCGGGATCGTTCGGCGGCCGGTCGTGGTGGGTGACCGAATCGAAATCCGTCCCACCGTCTACCTGGCTTGTCAGGTGGATACTCGGGTTGTCAATGCTGTGCGAGGGGTACGAGCTTTTCGACGATTGCGGCGGTTCATCGAGCATCCCCAGCAATTGGAGGACGGCTGTGACTTGCGACACACCGGTGCTCATACTCATGACGAATTTGGCCAACAGTAGTTTTTTGTCACTGGCGAGGACCGATACAGTGACTGACCCAATGCTACAGCCAACAGGGGAGACTTCATGAGAAGTAAGAAAATAGAAACCAACGTGGCTTTGATCTATGCCATGGAATTAGCAAAGACGAATTACCTTCACGCCGGATATTGGCAAGAGGGAGAGGAATTGAATCTGAAGAATCTGCAGGTCGCGCAGGAAAGATATGTCGATAAACTGATCCAGTTCATTCCTCGGGGCGTTCAAACCACATTGGACGTCGGCTGTGGCGTCGGAGGTAACGCCATCAAACTCAAAGAAAAAGGTTTTGAAGTCGAAGGCCTCGCTCCGGATCCGTATCAAGAAAAACTCTTCAAAAAAAACACTTCGCATGAAATCCCCTTCCATCTGACAACCTTCGAAGATTTCACAAGCCACAAGAAATTTGACCTGGTCATGATGAGCGAAAGCGTGGAGTATATCCCTCTCAAGGCTGGCTTCGAAAAGTCGAGAGAAGTTCTCAAGGAGGAAGGCTTCCTGTTGGCGGCCGATATTTTTAAAAAGGAAGACGCTCCTGAAGTCAGGCATAAGCGCCGGCTTCAACCTCATCTTTTGGAAGAATATCTGCAGTGCGCGTCCAGCTTTGGCTTCCGATTGATCAAGAAGGAATGTATCTCTTCCCAGGTCCTACCGACGGTGATTTTGGGGAACACGGCTTACACCGACTATCTTCAACCCACTTTGAAGACGATCTTTTTAGCTTTGAAAACGGGTCGCCCCTGGCTCTATCGGCTCATAAAGCTTCTCTATCGCCCACAGGTCAAATCACTTGAGATGTTCTTGGAGAAGTCTCCCATAAGTACAGAACCCTTTTTGAAATATCTGACCTATATGATCTTTCTGTTTCAAAAGAACTCGGGTACCAGCAATGAGAATGGCGAACTCTCGAAGGGGAGCTTGAAATTAGCGGATGATGCCAGTGAAATCCAAGACTCGGCAGCCAGGGAGACCCAACACCTATCATGATCACGGGCGGACACACTCAAGCCAGACCAAAAATTTCGGTGGTGATTCCCGCATACAACGAAGAGAAGTATCTCGGGGCTACGATCAAAAATGTCAAAGAAGCCATCTGCGAATACCAGAAGAAGTACCCGTTTGCCGTTGAGGTGATCGTTGTCAACAACAATTCGACAGATCAGACCGAACAAGTGGCCCGGTCGCATGGAGCGCAGGTGGTGTTTGAAGCGAAAAATCAGATTGCCGCGGCTCGCAATGCTGGCGGACGAGCTGCCCGCGGTGAGATCGTCGCCTTCCTGGATGCTGATGATCATATCTCTTCCAACCTCCTGACGATTGTCCACGAAGTGATGTCATCTGGCAAATACATTGGGGGAGGCGTGGCCAAGATCTATCGCGATAAGACCCCGCCGCTGGCGATCCTCTTGGAAAAGGTCAATGACATCGGCCGATGGATTTCTGGCGTAAGCACAGGCTTGATATACACTTCGAAGGAAAGCTTCGATAGAATTGGTGGATTTGACGAGCGGTATTACGCGGCGGAGGAAGGGCGATTCATACTGGACCTCAAAAAGTTGGGAAAAAAAGAGGAGAAGAAGTTTTGTAATATCACTGAAGGCTATGTAATAAAGTCGGCGCGGAAATTCGAGCAGGTAAACACGACTGTGCTTGTGTGGACCTGGTTGAAATTCGTTTTCGGCCCTTGGAACCTAAGAAGCAGAAAGGCTTGCTCCTTTTGGTATGACCTCGAGGAAAGAAAATGAGGCAGAGCAAGAAGAAGTCTATGGGTGACAAAGTGCTCGTTATCTGCTTAGACGGGGCGACGTTCGACCTCCTCCGGCCCTGGATCGAGGCGGGGCGACTGCCAACACTCAAGTATTTCGTAGAAAAGGGGGTTAGCGGAGAGCTGGAATCGGTCATTCCTCCCATCACGGCTCCAGCCTGGGCCTCTTTTATGACAGGAAAGAATCCGGGCAAGCACGGTGTGTATCACTTCGTCAACAGAAGCCCCCAGGCAAGTCATCAGACGTTTGTCAATGCCAGGTCCAGGGCGGGAAAAGCTGTGTGGGAATTGTTGGGAGAGGAGGGAAAGAGGGTGCTCGTTTTAAACGTGCCCACAACCTACCCGCCTCAAAAGGTCAACGGGATTCTGATCAGTGATTTTCTGACGCCTCCCGGTAAAAGGGACTTTGCTTATCCACTGTCTCTGGTGAATGAGATTGAAGAGCGGTTCGGAGAATATCCGCTCCATATCAGAACGCTGATGTTCTCTGCCAACCTTTCCGGACGGAATGCCGAGAGGCTTTTGCGAGAAATACATCATGAGATGAAGTACAAATTCAAGGTTGCGCACTATCTCCTGGATAAACTCGACAGTGATTTTACCATCCTACACCTCTTGGGAACGGACCGAATCCAGCATGAGTTGTGGAATTTCATTGATCCCGACCACCCGAAGTATGATGAAAAAATGGCTCAGCGATATGGAGAAAAGATCATCGACTATTTTGCTCAGGTGGATGCGGAGATAGAAAGGCTTGTGGAGAGATTCGATGACAACGTCACCACGTTCATCATTTCAGATCATGGGTTTGGGCCGATCCATAAGGCGATTGATTTGAACGTGTGGCTTTTAGAGGAAGGCTATATCCATACAAAGACCCATGCCCGTTCGCGCGCGAAATATTTGTTCTGGAGGATGGGATTGACCAATGAGTTGCTGGTTAGGCTCATGTTGAAGACCTTTTTCAAGTATGGAGCCGGTGTTGTAGAAAAAGTTCCCGATGAGTCGATTTTCAAATCGATACGTTTCTTTCTCCGACGAGGACAAAAGAATCCTCTCTTCTCTTTAGACGATGTGGATTGGTCGCGGACCAAAGCGTACTCTCTAGTGGGCATGGGAGCGATCAATATCAATTTAGAAGGCAGAGAACGCACGGGCTCGGTCAGACCGGGGAGCGAATATCAATCCCTGAAAGAAGAGATCGCGGAAAAACTAAGAGACCTGAAAGACCCGGATACGGGAGAGAGAATCAACGGCCAGGTTTTCACGAAGGAACAAGTTTACCACGGTCCCTATCTTGATCAAGCGCCTGACATCATGTTCCTGCCGAACGATGCCGGCTATGTGGCTGGAAACGTGTTAGGCTTCACTTCCAACAAGTCTGTGATCGATAATCCTACCTGGCCGGGTCACCATCGCATGAATGGTATTTTTTTGGCCAAAGGGAGAGCGTTGCAGAAAGGGGAGCGCATTTACGGAGCCAGAATCATCGATTTGGCCCCAACTCTGCTATATCTTATGGGGAGCAGAATCCCCCGTGATATGGATGGGCGCGTCTTAACGTCCATCTTTGAGGAAGGCTTCGTCGCGAGCCGACCGATTGACTACCGGGAAGAAGAGCGCCAAGAGGAGACAGCGATTCCACTTTCGTCGGACGAGGAGCGGGAAGTGATCGAACGCTTAAAGGACCTTGGTTATTTGACGTGACATCTATGGACCATGAACACCTTGACATGAGCACACAGTCAGGCCCAGAGGCATGGGGGTCACTAACGATACTCAAGGTCTATGCAGAGGTCGGAGATTATTTTGTCAGGACGCCTTGTACCGCTCCATCATGGCTGAATGAGTGGCTGCACCGTCGCCAGATGACGGCACCCGCCATTCAGGTATATCTAGGGTTGGCTCCGGGACTGCCGGTTTGCGGATGCGAGAGTGAAAAAGATGCTCCTTGAAACTGGTTGGACTATTTTGGACCATCGAAGAAATGAACTCGATGCCATGTTGCATTTGAGGAACCGAGGGTCTTCATATTTCTTATGCAAAACATAATCTGGGAAAAGGTTGAGGATGGAATGTGAACTGAGAAAGGAAACGCCGTTGCCAGGTGAGGATGGTATGCAGAAAGAACAATTCAGCAATGGAAAGAAGATTCTTTTCATGCCCCATTGTGGTGTTCTCGCTCACGCTGGCAGGATGTTGCTTGTGGCGCAGGCCTTGCGTGAGAGATTCAGCGGGATGATTGAATTTGCCGGGAAGGGAAAATATGGAGTGATATTCCCTGAAAGTGGGTTCACATTCCATGAAATTGAGGGTGGGTCCCCGCTGAATAAACCCTACGCCCTTTATCAGAAAAGATGGTCTATGTTCGAACTCCCCGCCTTTTTCAGACGTATGTATCATTCCTACCTCGAAGATATCGCTCGGGAGTTGGCGTTGTACAAGAAAGTGAAGCCGGATTTGGTTGTGTGGGATGCACGATTTACGGTGCCCGTCTCCGCTGAAGTCTTTGGCGTCCCCATTATTTCAGTGCTGCCTGCGTATGGGACCCCATACAGCACCATAAGACCGGGCCTTTTGAGAAGAAACCCGATATTTATCAGATACCCGTGGTTATTGTTCGTAATCCGGCTTCCCCAAAAAGTGCAGGATGGTCTGTTGGATTCTTTTTCGAAATGGTTCTTTTATCTTTTTGTCAGATATATCAACAGAATTCGGATTGCTTACGGTCTTGAACCTGTAATGAGCATGTCTGATCTGGCTGAGAAACTTCAAACGGTCATCATGCCAGATGTAGAGATGGTCGTACCGACAAAAGATTTACCACCCAATTTTCATTATGTCGGTCCGCTGGTATGGCAGCCACAGATGGAGGTACCTGAGCCAATAAAGGATTTGCAAGACGTTATCTATGTGTCGATGGGGTCAACAGGCAGTCCTGATGTACTCAAGCTGCTGATTGGAGCCTGCTCACAGATGCGAGAATTTCAAGTTGTGATCACGACTGGGGAACTGATTGATTCAACGAGACTGGGCTCACTGCCCGAGAACCTGCATGTATATAAGTCTCTTCCTGGTATCGAAATGGCGAAGCGAACCAGATTAGTAATTTGCCACGGAGGGGCAGGAACGATTGCTCAAGCCTTGAGCCAGGGGGTTCCTATCATTGGGATTCCTTTCAACGCGCAGCAAGATTTTGTTATGGATAGAATTGTGTCGTTAGAGGCTGGAATTAAACTGGACCCCAGTGAGTTGTCACCACAAAAAATACGCCAAACCGTGGATGAGGTTCTGGCAAACGAAAGCTATCGAAAAGTGGCAGCAACGATGGCTTCAAAGTACACTTTGGAAAGGGGGCCGCAGCGAGCAGCGGAAATCATCCTGAGAAAGTTGTCGGACATTCGGGCAAAGGAGGAAAGCACATGACCGCTAAGACCGTCCTGATCGGGCTTGACGGCGCGACTTATACATTATTGAAACCATGGATGGATGCAAGCGAGTTGCCACATCTTAGGAATATTCTGGATAATGGGATCAGTGGAACACTGACATCTTCCATGCCTCCAGTGACATCTCCGGCCTGGCCGTGTTTCATGACTGGCAAAAATCCCGGCAAGCATGGAGTCAGTTGGTTGCTGGGCAGGCAAAGGGGTAGCTACGAAGAAATGCCTCTGGATTCAACCTTCATTGACAGTAAATCCCTCTGGGAGATTATGAGTGAGGACGGCCGGAAAGTGGCTGTCTTGAATGTGCCGATCACTTATCCCATCCGACCGATCAACGGTGTGATGATCAGCGGATTTTTGACCCCACCGGGCAAGAGAGATTTCGTTTATCCGTCAGGGTTGTTGGACGACCTGGAGGAGAAGTTTGGCCCATATCAGATGGATCTGGAAGCGCCGGCGCTCGCCTTAGTCAATCAACCACCGGCGGCTATTGAGAAAATTTTGCGTGAAGCCCGCGAGATGCTCGATTACAAGTTTTCAGTCGCCGAGTACGTGATGGAGAAAGATAAATTTGACTTCTTTATGCTGCATATTATCGAAACCGATCGCCTGCAACATTGGTTGTGGAATCTCTTGGACGCCACGCATCCTCACTATCAGAAGGATATAGCCGAAAAGTATCAAGGCCAAATTCTCGAGTATTATCGGGACCTAGATAGCCGCATTGGAGCAA
>JBHHZW010000050.1:0-10006 GCA_046758305.1 Bacteroidota bacterium
AGTTTGCCACGATCGCGGAAACCGGTTTCTGGTAGCTTCCGTCTTCAAGCCTTCGTCCCGGAACGAGGGTGAAGGCGGCGGCGTGCTTGTACTTTCCCTCTCGCGGGAAAAGATCCATGTAAAAGTAGCCGATGAGCTCTCCAGTGGCAGCATCCCTCACCTCGAAAAGCTGAACGTCTGGGTGCCACGTGTAGGGCGACTTGACTTCGCGGAAGTCAAGGCCCAATACCCTCTGGTAGATGCTCAACATCCCCTGCGTCACAAGCTCGAGGGGAAAGTACTCCTTCAGCTTCTCCTCATCTAGATCGTATTTCGTCTTTTTCAGGAGGTTGCGGTAATAGGCAATATCCCACAGCCTGATCTCTTGGTCAGCCCGGGGTCCCCGCTCGTTCTTCTTGAGCGAGGAAAGCTCCTTCAACTCCTCCTCGGCTTTCTCATTAAGCCGCGACCTCAAGCGCTCAAGAAACTCCTGGACCCGCGCTGGGTCTTTGGCCATGCGGTCCTCCAGCACGTAGTGAGCATGGGTGGGGTAGCCCAAAATCTCCGCAATCTCGCGGCGGAGCTTTATCGCCTCCTCCAAGAGCTTGACGTTCCTATCCGCTGCACGGTTATGGAACTTCTTCTGAAGCCTGCGCCGAGCGTCCGCACTCTTCGCATTTCTCATGAAGGGAAGATAGTCGGGATAGTCTAAAGTCACCTTGAACTTGCCTCCCTCCAGAGGCTCTAAGCGCTCGATAAGATCCTCCGGAAGCCCTTCAAGCTCCTCCCGGGTAACGGCCATGTAGTCCTTCACCTCAATGAGGTTCTTCCCAAAGTCCGCTTCCAGTTCGACCAGCCTCTTCTTGAGCGCGTTGATCTTGTCCCGCTTTTCCGCCTCAAGCTCCAACCCATTTCGCCTGTAGTCTAGAAGGATTTTCTCTAAAAGCTTTTTATCTTCCCCCTCGAGCTTTTCCCCCTTGGCGGCATAACCCTTCAGGGCCGCGTACAGGTCCTCCCGCGTGTATATCTCCACCATGAATTGCTCTAGCATCGTCTCGCACTCGTGAGAGGCCTCGCGGACCTCTTTGTCCGTGGAGACATACTTAAGAAAGGTGAGGCTCCTGGACTCATCGCCCAAGTCGCTTTCTACGTCCTGGAAAAAAGCCGGCGTGTTCTCAAACGTCCTTTTGGCATCCTGCATTTTAGCCAGCTTCCGGTAGCGCTTCTCGGCCTTCTCCATAGCGAAGCGGCATTGCCTTCCAATTTCTTCGGGCGTCACAAAGAATTTTAAGTGAACGGAAGGAGGTTGGGGTTTCTCTTGAGCGGAGAGAGCCTGCTCCTCTGTGATTAAGCTCCCAAGGTTCAGCGCCAAAACGGACAGGGCGCACCAGACCCAACCGCTCCTGTCGAATCGCAGCATAGTTTCTCCCTTCATCGAATGAAAGTTCTTCTTTATTGTAGAACCTTTGTGTGGAATTCAGCAACGTAGCCCCTGGAGTCCCACGGAGGCGGAGCGGGCGCGTCTTTGCCATAGTGGTTCTTCCAGGAGCCGTTGGGCGCGGGCACGGTAGGCTTTCCCCTCGCCGGCCAATAGGGCGCGCAGGGTTCGAGCGCGTACTCATTCGGACGGGTCGTTCACGATGCTATCGCCCCGCCGCGCCACCTCTTTTTTCCTCGACACCTTCCAGCAGTCTAGTCGGTCATGTCAACTGACCCCTTTGCGGTCGCGTAACACGACCCCCTTCTTGAGGCCGCGAGGGACGCGAGGCGGGCTAAGCCTTGGCAGCACCGGTCCCTCCTTTCCCCAGCAGGCTGAGGAGACGTCGGTTCGCGAGGTTATTCAGCCGACCAGACTGCTCGTTTTTGGCTGAAATTGCCTGACTGCAGGATACCGCAATCTCGGGTTGGAGCAAGCCGCCTAACGAGAGAAATAACCGGGGTAGAAATTATAGTATTCATGACATTCGTGATAAAATCTAACTCAAAATTGTCTTTCAAACCTCAAATTCACGCTACAGTTATTTCACGTCCAGTTCATTGAGGGTTAGGTGGTTATGACTGTCTATTATTCAGGTATCGATTCTACTTTCAAAACTTTCAGAGTTCGATTTCGTGGTTGGTTGCTACGATTGTCACCGAGCAATTACGCGGAAAGCGAAAATTTTCATAACAATCTACAATCTTTTTCGAATTGTGTCAAGAGGAAAGGGAAGCGCGCAAGGAGACGTACTGTAGTGGTAGTGAATCCACGTGCCAGGAGTTCATCGCACAGACGACGATGAACTTTGCGGACTTAATTCATGGTCAGGACAGGAAATCGTCTAATGAGAAAAGGAACACCTCACTCAGCTACGCATCGGGAAGGTTGAACGCAGGAATCCAGATCATTCGCTGGAGTTTCAGAAACCCGACGGACGACAAGGGCAATTAAAAGGCTATTCAAGCCAAGAGAGGATTTCGTACTTTCCCGTGGTAGGAAAGAACGGAGGTGCAGTCACCATAAAACGGTCATCGTAACGGTACCTTTTCGAGAAGCCGCTCCTGATCCCACGTCTTGAGAAGGTGCCAACGGGGCCGCGCTGGTCCATGATCAGGCCGCCGAGGAGGTCAATAATCCCGCTGGGTGGTCGAGTGTTGTACTTCTCAGCGGTAAATCCTCCCGAGCGGCAGAAGATAGTTGCCTGCACACGGACGTCGTTATTGTTCTGCGGATTTTCTGTTATGATAACATTGTTGTCTACGGCGATCCCTAGCATATCGTCAGAGGGTTCTGTTCGAGGGTCTTGAGCGTACACAATATCATCATCAACATAGACGTTCCCGAGACCGAGACCTGAACTACCGGTCGCTGAAACCGTGACTTTTCCGTTTACTGTACCTTTGATGTGCATATTACCCTTCTCCGCCAATATCACCCCGTTCGGCGCAAAAGAAGTAAGTTTCTCCGTGGTCTCCGGACCTGTCGCGGAAGTTTTCCAGCTCACCGTCTCATCCGCGTTGAAGGTCAGCCAGACATCCGTTTTCTCGAACTTACGGCCACCATTTGCAGCCGCGATAAGCTTGCTCAGGTCATTCGGAAGATCAACCTTCACTCCCGATTCATATCCCCCATAGAACTTAGCCCTATTATATCTTCTATATCTTCTATATCTTTGCCCGTAGATTCCCAGCCTCGTTGTCACTTTTCCATAAAAGACGGGACTGCCATAGATTCTCATCTTCGAATTTGTATGAAACGGACCCCAGACAGTGTCCTTCGAGACCCACCAGATTGCTCCTTCGATATTCGTGAAATAAGCGAACTTCGCAAACGTGCTCGGTTGAAGAACAAACGTTATTGTTTTCTTCAGCTCATAGTATTTTCCGATCGATGTAACCTTTAGAAGTCCTTCGGGCAAAGTATCCACAGTGACGGTGAAGGTACCTTGTGCAAAAGGCGTAACGTCGTAACCCTCACGCCAGCTTGGGTCGATGAAAAGTTGGTTCGCCGCGAGGTTTGCCCCACAGAGAGCAATGTTGTGCGCAGCACTTTGTTCGTAGTAGTCAATATAATTCTCCACGGAACGCGTGCCAAAGTCTTGTAGATTAAATCCAATCACCAAGAGAATGACACTGTACCCAAGCACTAGGAGAATACTTGCTTTTCCCATGACTATCTTTACCTATCGATTTCGAAGATTTCTGGACGCAAGTCTTAGCTGTTTCCACATCGCCGTGGAATACTCATCAGCGTAGGCCGCGGGGTTCTCAACGGCAACAGTGACCTCCATAGTGCTAATTTCACCAGGAACCGCCACCGGTGTATTGATCGTCTCCCCCTGAGCGTTGAAGTACGCGATATCGAACAGGACGACACCCAGGTTTACTCCGACTGGATTCTGGTTATTAATGACACGATAAAGATACCGATCTCGAGGATTCGGAGTTTGCGCGAGTTCATCCACAGGTCCGAGGTAGTAATGCATCGTGTCTAGAGTCCCATCACCTCGAGGATTACTGACTGTAACCACATCGGTCAAGAATTTGATGCCATGATCATCGGCATTAAGAATTGCTTTCGATGGATCCGGCAGCAGTGTAGGGTCCGCGGAATATCCTATCTTCCGAAGGTCGTATTCTACGAGCTTCGCAACTTCTACCAAATTCTCTTGAACAAGTAATTCTCCACCGTAGAGGTACATGGTCTCTGTCGCCGCGTCATTGATTCCGAGAGCAATGAGAAATAGTAACCCGAACAGAACCAGTGAAGACAGAATGTCAAGAATGCTGGCGATCCCCATAACTTTTCCTCTTCCCTCTCAACGAAACGTCCAGTAGCTAAAGACATACTGGAGCGACACCGTATCAGCTGTAAACGGGCTCGTAACGAATACTGTAAGCTTCTTGTGCCACGTTCTCGATAAGACTTCGCCATTGGGGTTTGTCGGGTCGATATAGACGACCCGAGCGCGCAGAGTATACGGCACCGTCCATGTCGTATCTGTCAATTCGAGATTGTTATAATCATCAAAATCGTCAAATTCCGGGTACGCTTCGCGGGATTCCGGGCCGAGATTCCGCGTGAGCATATTCTCGCTGGACGCAAAGTCATCAACGGTCGCTTCGTCAAAAGCTTTGCCGACTGCTTCTTCAACGAGAGACGTTGCGACCGATACCGCAATTACTGCGAGCTTCGAATCTTGAATAACTGCGCCGCTTGACAGGAACCCATTGTAAACGTTCAGCACCAGCTGAGAAAGTATCATCATGGCGCCAAGGGTCAATATTGTCTGGCCTGTACCCAAGTTTATGAGGTCCTCGAATACTTTACCTGTTTTCCCCGATTTACCTGATTAATTATACGAAGACGTTGGATTCCGCGCCTTGCCGACCGTCACTGAAAAAACGAGCCCTCCATCATCTGGCTCTTTCTCCGGAATGGAACAATATTGATGCGATTCTCGAACGCTTTCGAGGCTTTTGATTGTGAAGTCGAAAATCAAGTTCACTGCGTCACATTGCCGTTTACTTATGGAGAAACTACAAAATGCCATTGAGAATCTACAAAAAGCCGATCCGAGCAACTCTCACGCAAACGTACCGGAAATAGCTTAGCGAACCGCAGGCGCGTCGGGAAGCTATCGATATTCTCGGCTGGGGGGACGGCAGGAGAGACCCTTCTATGCTTGGCGCGGATGGAGGAGAGCATCCGTGCTAGGGGGTGAGTATAGGTGCGGGCGGCGTTAATTCAGCTTTGCAGATTCAGGCGAAAAATTCCTACTAGACGTGTCCACATCACAGAATAATATCTTGGTTTTCCTCTTATCTGCTTGTTTAGGGAACTAAGTCGCATCATCACCAATGCTAAGGAACCGTTCGCTTGAACCCTTCATCCACTTTGCTCCTTCACACAAAGTCGTTTCCGCCGTCCGGTACATTCATTAAAACATGAATCGACACGGATAGGGGTTCGTCGCGTGGCAAGGCCAACCCTGGGTTACGGACAAGCATAGAATTAAAAAAGTCCTACCCATTCCTGCGTAGGACTTTGGATGACAACTGTAATAGAGACAGTGGTAGATTGTCTAGATCACTAACACCAGAACTGGCACTCACTTCGCCAGTATCATCTTCCGGATCTCCGACTGGCGCTCGGTTTCTAGCTTGTAGAAATAAATCCCGCTGGTTAGTCCCTTGTGATCCTCCACGTCAAACTCGACGGCGTAGGTCCCTGGCCCCTGACGCTGGTCAACTAGCACGCCGACTTCTCGCCCCACCAGGTCGTATACTCTGAGTCGAACCTGTGTTTCGATGTGGATAGTGTAAGGAATGATCGTAGAGGGATTGAACGGATTCGGATGGTTCTGTCCCAGGGTAAATTGAAATGGAATGCCCGTCCCGACCTTCACTTCATTGGAATACTGAATCGAACCATCAATGTTTCTTGCTTTGATCCGATACTTCACAACAACGACGTCCAACATAACCATGTCGACGTAATTGAAGACAGGCGATGTCTGGCCTTCGAGCGAACTGAGAACGTCCACCTTACCAACTTCTTGAAACGACTCTCCCGCCGCCCGACGTTCAACAGCAAACTCATCGACCCCATCGATTGAGCTCAACTGCCACTTCAGTACGATTTCCTTGCCCCTGAGCTCGGCCGAAAGCCGGAACATTTCCCGCACCGCCGGAGAATCCGACGCAACGAACTTCGCTTTCTCGTCCAACGTAGCGTCTGGCAATCCCACCCTGAGCTCATTCGCTGCAACCGTCCCTGAAAGTTCATCGAAGTGATAGAGACCCACCAATCCCACCGGGCCTGATTGCAGCACGCGTCCCATATCATGGCGAACTTGATCCGCACTTCGAGCGGCCGACCAGACGCGGAGTTCATCGAAATTCCCAACAAATCCCTTTCGATACAGTGCCCCGAGGGACAACGCAGCTGGCTGAATCAGGGGGAAGCGGGAAACCACGAGACTGCCGGTCCAGCTACCGTCTACAAAAAGCAGCAGTGTTCTGCTGTCAGCTCGATGCACGAGCGCCACATGGTGCCAGGAGCCGTCTGCGATGATCCCATCTGCCATGAGTGACTCCATCGAGTCACCTTCCCGTGCCGTCAGGATTGGCATTCCCTCCGCGTCGATCCCAAGGTAAGTCCCGCTCGGTTCAGGATCTTCGAGACGTGAGCCTGTCACACCCAACACACTGACATCCAGAGACGTCGTCTTGAGCCAGAACTCGACTGTAAAATCCTTGTCGGCAACGAACAACGGCAAATCGACCGGCTCAATTCGCATCGCATCAGCGCCATTTCTGAGCGCCACTGCTTGTCCGCCGTTGTATTGAGGGGGATCCACGGACACCACTTCCACCAAGTTTTCTGATTCCAATTGACGAAAACCGGCGAAGTCCGGCGGCTCGGACGCCTTCCATCCGGGCCCCCTTTCAGACTCAAACTGGCTGCAGGAAATCACCTTAAGGGGATAGCTGCCGACCGACCGTGGGACCACCGTGAGAATAATTTTCCACAGCATCTCGTCGTTCTCGCTCGGCAGGTCCGCCAGAGATACACCGATCAGCTGGTATCCCATTTCGGGCTGAAAAAATGATTCCAGGTCTTCGTATCGCCTGAGTTCTTCGAGCTTGCCTCGAGAAACACCAGAAATCCCATGAATTTCCCAGTCTTTCGGGATGTGGAGCAAGAAACCAATCCCGCCTTGTGGAGCTGACCGGTCCACGGTGTGCGAGGGGAGAAAAACATTCAACACGACGTTGAAGGGCTCATGGAGAGTAATCTCGGACGGAGTGGAAAACGATACGATCCTGGGTGGAGTCTCCACCAACCTCAAAGACAGCATGACGAAGAGAAGGTAATACCAACCTATCATCAAGGATCCTGCAATTGTTCGAGAAACAAGGATTAGCCGTCGGGCCAGCCCCCCTGACTACGTCGGAATTCTCGAGGGCCTGCTCCGATGAGATCGGGGTCAGCGCGCCTGGCGCAGAAAGTCCAGCCGCTTCTGTACACGCTCTACGGGGACGACCAGCTTATCCTTTCCGTAGATTCCCTCCTCCTGATTGCTGAACGTTAGCTCATACTCATCGCTCATCACGATTGCCTCTTCAGGGCAAACCTCCTCACAAAAACCGCAGAAGATGCAGCGGAGCATGTTGATCTCAAACTTCTCCGGATACCGCTCCTTCTCCAACTCGGTCTCAGCAGCCGCCACCTCAATCGCCAGCGCCGGGCACACACGCGCACACAAGCCGCAAGCAACACATCGTTCTACGCCGTCCTCCTCGACAAGCACGGGCCGTCCCCGGAACGAAGGAGGGGGATGCCATTTTTCCTCAGGATACTGGCGGGTAAACTTCGGGCGGAAGATTTGTTGAACGGTGATCTTCATCCCCTTGAGGATTTCGGGGATGTACAGATTCTGGAAAAGGTTCAGGTCTTTCCGTTTGATAATCTTTTTACCGTTCTCACCCACTTTCCGCCACCCATTTGTCTATGAACGCGAGCGAATCGGCTCCGCAGATGACCGCTGCACAAAGATAATGAATCCGGGACGGGGAAGCAAGGCTAACGGTTACAACGTCTGACCGCCCGTAACGTACTCAAATACTTAAACTTCGGAGATTCCACAACCACCGTAATGTTCAGCGGAAGAGCCAAGAGGATGTCAACCGATCGACCGCTTCCGAGAGCGTCGTCACCTCAAGGCGTCGCTTCCGCAAGCCGTTTTAGGAACAGCTCAAAATGGGACAGTCGAACCGTGGTGATGAAATCTGGCCGTCCGGCAGTCAATCAGTGGAAGTCAAAAATGATCAAACACTCACCCTCGTGATGCCATGTGCCACACGCATCAGCAAGGAGGTCGCATCGTCGTTGTCTTCAACCTGATAGTATCCGAGTTTATCGACACCCAGTGGACAGCGGTACCGTTCATTTTGGCTTGTCCGAATGATGTCGAAGTACTCGAGGATGATCGCATCGATCCTCTCGTTGCTATGGCAGGCAGGAAGCGCGAAACTCCGGTGGGCAAGGCCAAGATTGACAAGCTGTTCGTAGTTCTGGCGAATATCGCTTCGGGCACCGTCGACAGGTACCGTTGTCAAGCTCGCGTCAGTCACGCTATGGCCGCCGGTCTCCCACCCCGCAGCTTCCAGCGCCTGCACTTCGACAAGGGTCAGATGACCCGATTGATCCATCTAAGCGGACGGAATGAAATTCATCCCAGGATAACCATATCTCTGCGTTGCGGGAAAAGCGAGCTGGTAGATGCTCGCATGGCCATCGTCGAACCTGAGAACGATCAGTGGGGAGGTGAAGTCGTTGTCACGGATTGCGGCAAACGCCACGACGTTCCGCTTCAATAGCTGAGAGACTCCAAGACGTACGTGTGTTTTCCAGATTCGCGGCGTGCGGGAGAAGATACCGCTGAGTCGCGCCGGGTCCATCAACTAATCGCCGATGAGCAGGTGGAAGCGGCCGTAGATGGAGGGTGAGCCCGCAGTGGTGACGCTATCCGCTGTCCATTGTGCCACCGCAGCAAGCCGAAAGCAAAGTATAGCGCTGGCGACTAGTTCTAGATTCGCCCAGAATCACATGTTCGGCTTCATGGAACATCAATTGGAGCTGATTTTTCCCGGACCCGTGCGGTACATTCCGGACAGCGCGATGAAGTAACCCTAGTTGGAGTGAACGAACGACTCTTTCAGGATAAACATAAGGCTGACCACAAGAGAGGAAGTGGCTTGAATCGGTTTGGAACCTAGTGCTGGATCGCTGATCACAAGGCTGAGAGTCCCGACTTAGGACCTCGATCGATCACCGTGTCAACACACGTCCGACACGCACCACACTTTCGTTCTTTAAACAAATAGCATTATGAGGATACCTGTCAGTAGGATGTTTACCAGCGATAGCGGCAGCATGACTTTCCAGCCAAGGTTCATCAGCTGGTCGTACCGGAACCTCGGAATCGTCCAGCGAATGATGATAAAGAAAACCACGACCAAACCGACCTTCACACAAAAGGCCAGGACCTGGAGAATACTGGCGATCGTTTCGCTGAGACCGAGCGCCTCGAGATACGGGATCTGCCATCCGCCGAGATAGAGCGTCGTGATGACAGCGCTGGCTACGACCATGTTCATGTACTCGGCAACATAAAACATGCCGAATTTCATGCCGCTGTACTCCGTGTGGTAGCCACCCACGAGCTCCGGTTCCGCTTCCGGCAAATCAAACGGAAGACGATTCGTCTCCGCAAATGCGGAAACGACAAAGACTATGAATCCGAGCGGCTGAAGCAAGATGTTCCACTTCCAGCCCGCCTGAGCGCGCACGATTTCGTCCAACTGAAGTGATTCCGCTATCATTATAATCCCGATGATCGATAGTCCCATCGACAGTTCATAGCTGATCATTTGTGCGGAGGAACGCAGACCGCCGAGGAGGGAATACTTGTTGTTCGACGCCCAACCTGCCAGGACGATGCCGTAGACCCCCAGAGAAGAGATCGAGATGATGTACAGA
>JBHHZW010000051.1:0-9960 GCA_046758305.1 Bacteroidota bacterium
GAAGTCGTGCTCGAAATAGTCGATCACCCGGCCCCCGGTCCCCTTCGTTTTTTCGTTAATGACGGCCTGCAAGCGTCTGGTGAACTCCTTCGCAGCGTCGTAACCGTAATGCTTCAGGAGATAGTTGAGAGCGATCACCTCAGCGATCACGGTCACGTTCTTGCCGGGGAAGATTGGCAGCTTGATGAGTGGCAATTCGACGTCGAGGATGGTGATTGACTGATCATCAAGACCGGTACGCGTATAGTCTTCGTCCGGGCTACGTTCTTGGAGTTCGACAACAACTTCTACGCGTTTCTGGAATCGGATGGCGCGAATTCCGAACATGCTCCGGATGTCAAGAAGTCCTAGACCTCGAATCTCCATAAAGTGTTTCACCAAGTCCGTGCCCGACCCCATGAGAATTCCTTCCCCCTTCCGAGTGATCATCACCACGTCGTCTGCAACTAGTCGATGACCCCGCTCCACCAAATCGAGCGCGATCTCGCTCTTGCCGATACCCGAACGTCCCGTGAATAACACCCCGATCCCGTACACGTCCACGAACGACCCATGGACCCGCTTCTGCGGAGAGAATTGGTCGTCGAGGAAGTCGCTCACGAAGTACACGAACTTCGTCGTCTCGAACGGGGTTTGGAACACCGGACAGTGATGCCGCGTAGCGATCTCCAGTAAGGCCTGGTCAACCTCATTGCTGTTCGTGATGATGATACAGGGGATTGGGAATTGAAAGATGGTGTTGAGGGAATGGGTGCATTCTTGTCGTTTCAGGTGCTTGAGGTACTTGATTTCAGTATTTCCAAAGATTTGAATGCGGTGGTACGTGAACAGCTCGACATACCCCGCCAGCGCAAGCCCCGGTCGGTGGATGTTCTTATCCGTGATTTCCTTCTCAAACCCAACCTCTCCGTTGAGCGTCGTGAGTTTCAATCGGTCCTTATTGCATCCATAAAAGTATCCGACCGTGATGCTCTTCTTCCGAATCTCTCTAGTCTTATCGACGTTGATCATATCCGCTTCCCCTTAAGCGATTCGCCTGTGCGTCATGCCTACACCTTGGCTTGCACTCGCCGCACGAAGCACTTGTCCTTCAGGCGCTGAGCTCAAAATGCCGAGGGGATTGCTTATGTTCATCGCTACCCTCCTTCACTGCGGACGCCCGCTCCGTATGCGATCAGATTCGAGCTCGCTCGCCATCGATTGCATGCCATTTCTATGCTTTCGGATGTGCCTGACGGTAGATTTTCTTGAGACGGTCTACCGTGACGTGAGTGTAGAGTTGGGTTGTTGAAAGTGACTCATGGCCGAGAAGTTCCATCACAGCACGCAAGTCCGCACCGCGATTGAGAAGATGCGTCGCGAACGTATGACGGATGACGTGTGGACTCTTCTTTTCAACTTCCGAGACCTTCGCGATGTATTTCTTTACGATCAGGTGGACGGCTTTCGGATAAATCCTCTTTCCTGCTGCGCTCAGGAACAGCGCCCGTCGGTCGTCTGCAGGAGTCTCCTGGCTCACGAATTCCTGGCGCCGAATCAAATACGCGCGAAGCACATCACACGCTTGTTTCCCGCAGGGGACGACCCGATGCTTGCTCCCCTTACCGAGCACCTTGATCGTGCCGTTGGTAAAATCGAGATCCTCCACGTTCAGTCGGATCAGCTCGCCAAGTCGGATTCCGGTGCTGTAGAGCAGCTCGATCACTGCAGCGTCGCGGAGTCCGTCCCGCGTCGACCGGTCGGGCGCCTCAAGTATCCTCTCCATGCTTGCCTCGTCGAGGAACACTGGGAGCCGTTTCTCCAACTTTGGCGTGACGATGATCTCGGCTGGGTTGTAGCGAGCGACGTTTTGACGAACAAGGTAGGTAAAGAACGATCGCACCGCTGCGAGCTTCCGCGCGATGCTTTTCTTTGTCAAACCTCGGTCGAGCAGATCCCCGAGAAAGAAACGGATGGTGACGTTATCGATGGAACGGAGGTGGTATCGGCTCCCCTTGAAGTGAAGGTGCAGAAATTTCGAAAATTGGTGGAGGTCGTTCTGGTAGGCCTTGACGGTGTGCGATGAATACTGGCGTTCCTCGGCAAGGTACGTCAGATATTTACGGATGAGGGGCTTCATGCTTACGCTTGCTCGTCGACCACAGCCACTTCCTCCTTCAGGTATTCTTCTTTACACTGTGGGCATTTGAGGTAGGCACCTTTCTTTTCAGAATACTTCTCGACAAGGAATGAGTAGGCGCAATTCAGGCAGCTCTTATTCACCGGCTTATCCCACGACGCAAAGTCACATTCCGGATACCGCGAACAGCCGTAGAACACTCGCTTTCGTTTCGTCTTTCGAGACACAAGATCGCCTTCACCACACTTCGGACATTTGATGCCAGTCGTGATGGATTTCGTGTTCGTGCATTCTGGATAGTTTGAGCATCCGAGGAACACTCCAAATCGGCCGCCCCTGATAACCATTTCACCGCCGCACAGCTCACACTTCATACCGGCGAGATGCTGATGTTTTTCCTGGTCCTCGACCAGCGGCCTCGTGTTCCGACATTCCGGATAGCCACTGCAGGCCATAAATCGCCCGTTGCGCCCCCACTTGATGATCATAGGTTTTCCACACAGATCACATGTGTGGCCTGTCGTCTCCTGCAATGATTTCTTGATGTCGTGAGTGTTCTTTTCGACCTTCTTCAGAGATTGCATGAACGGCTTGTAAAAGTCATCCAGGACCCTCTTGTAGGAACGCTTGCCGGACGCGATCGTATCGAGCTCTTCCTCCATCTTCTTCGTGAACTTGACGTTGAAGATGTTGGGGAAATTTTGGACGAGGATCTTGTTCACGTCCAAACCGAGCGGCGTCGCATAGAGCTTCCTGTTTTCCTGCTTCACGTACCCTCGCTCCTGAATCGTACTGACGATCAGTGCATAGGTGCTTGGCCGACCGATGCCGCGGGATTCCAGTTCCCGCACAAGGCTGCTCTCCGCGTATCGCCACGGCGGTTTTGTGAAGTGCTGCTTCGGGAGGAGCATCAAGAGCCGGACCGGATCCCCGACCGCAAGGTTGTCCGGGAGTTTGGAGGTCGGATCCTCATCTTCCATTTTGCCGTTCTCTTCTACGATATCGTCGTACACCTGTAGGAAGCCGCGAAATCTCGGACTCGTGCTGCTCCCTCGGAAGAGATACTCATCACCGCGAACATCGACCGTGAGCTGTTCAAACTCCGCCTCTGCCATCTGACAAGCCACGAAGCGATTCCAGATTAATTCGTACAGGTCGTAGAGGTTCTTCTCGAGATATTTCTTGATCGTCTTTGGCACATACTTCATCGACGTGGGGCGGATTGCCTCGTGCGCGTCCTGCGAGGACTTTCGTTTCCTGAAATGTCGCGGTTCCCGGGGCAGATAGTCGCCACCGTAGGTGGAGTAGATATATTCGCGAACCGCAGCGACGGCTTCCTTGCTCAACCTCGTGGAATCCGTCCGCATGTACGTGATAAGGCCAACGCCTCCAGCGGGGCCCAATTCGATGCCCTCGTAGAGCCTCTGGGCGAGCGTCATCGTTTTCTTCGTGGAGAATCTGAGTCTCGCAGATGCCTCTTGCTGCAGGGAGCTCGTGATGAACGGCGGAGGAGGGTTTCGCTTGATCTGCTTGCGCTGGGTGTCGGCAACGACGAAGGACTTTCTTTCAATGTCCAACACATATTCCTGCGCAACGCGCTCGTTCCGAATGTCCGGACCTTCGTCGTTGATCTTAATCAGCTTCGCGAAGAAAGAATCGGTACGTTCCCCTTTGAATTCACCGGTGATCGACCAGTACTCCTGCGGAACGAAGTCCCTGATCTCGACTTCCCGCTCGCAAATGAGCCGGAGCGCAACTGACTGCACACGCCCTGCGGAAAGGCCGTAGAACACGGTCTTCCAGACAAAAGGGCTAATCTTGTACCCTACAATCCTGTCCATCACCCGTCGGGCCTGCTGCGAGTTGACCAACTTCTTGTCGATCTTCTGTGGAATTGACATCGCCTCCGCGATGCCCGACTCGGTGATCTCGTGAAACAGAACGCGAAAAATGTTCCTGTTCTCGGATTCGATTTCCTGGGCGATGTGCCAAGCGATCGCCTCTCCCTCGCGGTCCGGATCCGTTGCGATGTACACCTGATTGACCTTGCGGGCAAGGGACCTCAGATGCCGGATAATTTCTCCCTTCCCCTTGATCGTTTCGTAGATCGGCTGATATCCGTCGTCAATCAATATGCCAATTTTGCTTTTCGGCAAATTCTTGATGTGCCCGACCGTCGCCTCAACGATGAAACTCTTATCTAGGTATCTGTTAATCGTTCTCGCTTTTGAAGGAGACTCCACGATAATGAGTGATTTATCCATTTTCCCCCACTGTATCTCTCGACGATGATTGTACCAAACTAGCTCTTACTGGATCGTGTCATTGCTGTACAGCAGGGATCGGCTCGCCGCGTTGGGCGATTTCTCACTGTTGAAGAGTACTGATGCTACGATGGATTTGACGTCCGATAGCCCCGCTTTCAAAAAACCAGCTCTCATGACGCGATCGACCACCAACTCGAAGTCGGAGTCGGTCAAGAGATTCAACGCACGAAGCTGAATCAAATGTCCTTGTGCTTCGACCGACATCGACATTTTCTCCGCTTCGTGAAATACGCGATGTGACTGCGGTGAAGCAGGAGCAGCTTCCACCGCCTGAACACCTCCGACGGAGAACTTATCGAAAAGCCAGCTGAGCGCAGTGCTGATTTCTGTTTCCGTGTAACCGTTCTGGGTCAGCGCGTCAAGGTCAATCTCCCCTAGCCGCTTGTTCTGACGTATCTCATTCATGAGATAAACGATGATTTCAACTACTTTTTCGTACATGATGAGTCCTTCACCTCAATGAAGAATGACCAGCAAGTTGTAATATAAGACAGGGACCACGCCAAAATCAAGACCGTAAGGTCTTCCCTCGATCCAACAATCGGACGAGCTCTTCCTCCCTTGCCCTCATCACTCTGCGCTCCGAAAGCTTCTTATCTCTGTACCCGATCAAGTGAAGAAGTCCGTGGATAACCAGTCGAGTCACTTCGTTCGTCAGAGGAACCCTGTAATGTCTAGCTTGTCGACGTGCCTGATCGAGATTGACGTAGATTTCTCCCTCCACCTCGGAATTGTCGCCGAGGGAAAACGCCAGCACATCGGTCGTTTCATCTCGATGCAAGAACTGACGGTTGAGCTTTCGCATCCAACCATGACCCACCGCCACAATACTAACAAACCTGAGTCCCACCTTCTCGTGCCGGGAGACGCCTCTGACAACCCGACCCACTTCCTCTTCGTCGACCGCGTACTTTCGATGGCTATTCGCAACCTCAACCCGCATCAAACGCTACCGTTTCTTCTTCTTGGTTCCTTCGGGGAGAATCGCCTCCGTCAGCGACAGAGCGATTCCCGAAAGCATAACTTCGGGACCGAGTTTTGTGAAATCACCCGAGAGGATCGACCGGTTGACGTTGGCATAGAGGGAACAGCCACCTTCTTTCTCGATAATCAACCCGCAGAGTTTGCCATCATGTTCACCAACGAACGTGATCTCGCCAAGCATTTCACTGATGACGTATCCCGAACAAAAGTGCAGCTGAAGATGCGCGTTGGGCGTGTACACCGAAACCAGGTTTCCCCGTTTGTTGCCGATGGGGATGTTCGGGTAGATTTCCAGAGCCAGTTTGCGCTTCAGCAACTTGTTATCGATCTCGAAGCGGAAGTTATTGCCTTTGTGCTTAGCTCTCACGCCGAGAATTCTCGCGATCCGCCGTATGTCCACCGGTTTGAAATCAAACGCCATGGGGAACCTCGTTCCCAACCCAGCCCTAAAATAATGAAACCCCGATTGCGAATTTCCGTTCCCTGGCGTTCACAATCGGGGTTAGACTGAATGCGTAGGTCTTCATACAACATTCACGTTGATTGCTTGAAGACCTTTTTTCCCTTCGACGACATCAAACTCCACGACCGCTCCCTCCTCTAAGCTTTTGTACTCCTTGTCCGATTTGATTGCGGAATAGTGGACGAAGACATCTCCGCCCTCTTCCCGTTCAATAAATCCGTAGCCTTTCTTGCCGTCAAACCACTTGACACGACCACGTGACATGTAAACACTACTCCTTCATGAAAGTCGGCTCGGACCGTCAGACACAAACATCATAGACCCAAACCAAACTAGTTGTCTGACGGTCATTGCCTGACGGTCTATGTGTTTTGCCTAAGCTTTCAGGGGTTGGTCAGGACAACAAAAAATCAGCCAAATATAATCACGCCCCTGCATATTGTCAAGTAATTTTTCAACCGCTCGATGGAACCTCAAGTATGCCTTGGGATTGTCAAAACTCGATCTCCATCCCTTCCGCTGCCGCAAAACACTCAAATCCGTAGCCGCGGTGTTTGATTTCTTTTCGACACTTGGCGACGATGTCGTTCACTTTGTCGTCACCGTGCGACGGGTCATGATGGAACAGAATCAGCTGCTTCACGTTTCCCTCTGCCGCGACCTTGAGCGTGAACAGGTAATGGGAGTGCCCCCACCCAACACGATCCACGTACTCCTCGGGTGTGTAGGTCGTATCATGAATGAGAACATCACAATTCTTCACAAAATCGAAGATGCGCTGATTCGGATCACCCTTCGTGTTCTTAAACTTCTCGACGACTGGAGGCTCGACGTTGGTCATGATATGAGCATTTTGACGGTCAAACGGTTCATTATCGCTGATGTATACGACCGATTTTCCCCCGCGGTTCACGCGAAATCCGAGACAGAAGGCAGGATGGTTCACGTGGATCGTCTGAACCTTCGCGTCAAACACCTGAACCTCTTCTTCATCAATCGGATGAAACTTAAGCGTCGCCTTGAGCTCATTGAGTTGGATCGGGAAATAGATCTTGTTCATCTGGTCGGATACGATCCGTCTCAGGGTGATTTTTTCACTCTCACTTCCCATGAGGGTAAGTTCGTTTCCCGAGATAAACGCTGGTTTGAAGAATGGGAATCCTTGGATATGATCCCAATGGGGGTGGGTGATCAGGACGTATGCCTTGATCGATGCACCGCGTTCCATAATACTATCACCGAGGTTCCGAATGCCCGTTCCCGCGTCGAGAATAATCAGGTCGTCCTCATTAAGGCGCAACTCCACACAGGGAGTGTTCCCACCGTACCGAACGGTGTGCTTCCCGGGAGTAGGGATGGATCCCCGAGTCCCCCAAAATTTGAGTTTCATGTCGCTGCCCTCTCGTCCAGGTCCCGATATGTACGCACGTAATCGACGTAGTTTTGAGCAGAGAGTTCAATCTTCCGTTTTTCCTCTTCGGTGAGGGGACGGACGACCCTGGCCGGCACTCCAACGACAAGCGCTCCCTCCGGTATTACGGAATTTTCGAGAACAACCGATCCAGCAGCGACCAGCGTATACGGTCCCACCTGCGCATTGTCGAGAATCCTGGCTCCTATACCAATCAGACAATAATCCTTGACTGTCGCTCCGTGGACGATCGCACCATGTCCGACCGTGACGTTTGAGCCGATCGTCAGTGGATTTTCCTTTTGGGTGACGTGGAGGAGACAACCATCCTGAATGTTCGTCCATTCGCCGACGCGAATCCAGTTAACGTCCCCACGGATGACGGCATTGAACCAGACGCTTGAATCTCTTCCTATTTCCACGTCCCCGAGAACGATTGCGCCCTCCAGTACGAACACTGTCTCGTGTAATCTCGGATAGATGCCACGGTACGGAAGAATCACTTCGCTCTCCCGGTCGGAAATCGCGGCGGTGACCACCTAGCCCGCCTCCATTCTTCTAACTGATCCGGATATTCCCGAGAAAAACTTTCATGAACGCGAGTACGGGAATTCTGGCTTCGTCGTTCGTGAACCACCCTCGGAATTCTCCCGTCAACCCATAAACGCCCATAAATTCGGCTCTTCCTCGTATTTGGACAGCGTCGATCAGATACGCGACTGAATTGATCTCGATCTTCGACTTCGCCCGATGAAAACGGATAGAAGTATTGACAGTATCCTTGTCGATCAGGGTTGGGACTGTCACCCGAATCCCTGAGCCTACCCCTGACCGCGCGTAGTAGAAGAGTGAGAACCCGCCCTGATAGGGATATCGTTGCAGGAAAACCGTATCGAGATGTGTCACCCGATTCGAAGGCAGTTCGCCTTTCTGAATGATGACAGATCGTGCCGAGTCGCCGAAATCATATTTCATATAGGCCCAACCGTCGCGCGTCTTCTCGCGTCCCAAGAATCCCTGCGAATAAAAACCTTAATCGACGACGCTCTCAAACACACTGTGCAGGTCAACAAACGGCAGTCCCGGATATGAGTCAATGTAGGCGATTGTCTTATACTTCTTGCGTCCCGCTTCCTTATGCTGTTCGTTCACGCGGAAACGAATCTGTCCAACGTTGAAGAAGATATACCTGACGTTGTAGATCAGCTCCTCTCCAAATTTGAGGATTCCTGCCCTTGTTTGCGATGATACGACGTTGCCCGATGGCTCTTGGTGATATCCATCACTCCCAGGACGGAGCGCGAGCAGTGGAAACACCACGGAAAGCACACGAAGAAGAATGGAGAAGCCCACCAGGAGGTGGTTCATCGATTGAACCCGATGGAGAATTGCAGTCCGGCTTGGTCATTCTGCCTTGCCGTAATATGTTGCAGCAATTTTTTCTGCTTCCGAGAAGAGTGAGATCGCCTTCCCAACCTGTTCATCTTCGACGAGAACGATCGGATAGTAGCCCTCGTTGCCCCAGAGTGTGCGCGCGATGTGTGCCTTCGTCAGCGCTTTGACAAGACTCAAGTCGTTCTCATATTCTTCCTTCTTGAAGACCACTCCTTTACTCTTCGCGAGCGTCAGCATCTGATTCAGGATTCCGTCGCTGATTGCAAATTCCTTCTGGAACTTCCGATAATCACCTCCATACCTGCTTCGCAGTTCGTTGCCGTGCTGTTCGAGATAGCTGAATGCGTACTCGCGAAATATCAGTCGAGCTCGAAGTTGAACTGTCAAGTCCGTCCACATTCTTTGCTTCACTATGTAATCCGGTGTAATTCCCCCTCCACCGTACACCGCTCGACCTCCCGCCGTGTGATAGATCGCCCTCGAACTGTCTTTTTCCACCTGATGGTCGATGTTCTCCCCTTCTTCCTCCACACGGAGGTACGCCTCCCGCTGGTATTCCTTGCGATCCTTTTCTGAATACGGACGCTGGATGAGCCGACCACTCGGCGTGTAATACCGAGCCGTCGTAAGTCGGAGTGCTGAGCCGTCGCGGAGGTCCCATTGACGCTGAACCAGTCCCTTCCCGAAGGTCGTCTCTCCAACAATCAATCCGCGATCCGAATCCTGAACCGCGCCCGATACGATTTCGCTGGCCGAAGCGGAGCCTCTGTTCACGAGAATCACAAGAGAACCGCGCTCAAACAACCCTCCGCCCGTGGAAACCTCTTCCTCATCGAACTCCCCCAGCCGGCCCTTCGTGTACACGATCTTCCTGTTCGCCGACAAGAACTCGTCAGCCATCTTGACCGCCTGATCCAAATACCCACCTGCATTGCTCCGGAGGTCAAGGAGAAGGTTCTTCATGCCTTGCGCTTTAAGCTTCTTCAAAGCCTCGATGAATTCGCTGTGCGTGGTCTGGGCAAAGCGGTTAACCAAGATGTAGCCCATCTCTCCGTCGATCATGAATGAAACGCTGACACTGTAGATCGGAATTTTGTCTCGGGTGATCTCAAAATTGAGAAGTTCCCTCACGAAGGCACGCCTGATCGTCACCGTTACCTTTGTTCCTTTCTGTCCGCGCAGCTTCTGGAAAACTCCTTCCGTCGTGATTCCGACAGCGGACTCACCGTCGATTTTTACGATCTTATCTCCGGCCATTATG